>JAAEQG010000214.1 GCA_024231775.1 bacterium | reverse complement strand
ACGTAGTGCTTGATCCGATCGAAGGTGTCACGTGAGAAATTGCCCATTTTCCATCTCCTTTCTGTCAGTTCCGAAAACGTTCGGCAGCCGGCGTCAGGAGTCGAGGCGAAGGACCCGAATCAGGGTTGCAGAGGCGTCAGCGCCCAACACCGGCTGTGCGGCAGTCATCGACCCCAGCATAGTCCATTATTCGAGGCGCGTTCTGAACGTTTGCTCACAATAAAATGATTTATTTCTAAGGAAATCCAGCCGTCGTTGGGCAGCCGCCGCCAACCAGCGGTAAGCCCGGCCGCAAACCTAGATGCGCTCGCTGATTTCCAGGAGGACGATCCGTTCGTCGTGGTCCGTGGCTCCCAACCGCCAAAGGCCCGGCCTGAGATGGTCGGGCTTGGGGGAGATCGTGCTGGACGGGTCGCCCGGGGTGGCGCGACGCGGGGACCGGATCGTAGCCCCCGCCCGCCCATCCTGCCCCCACCCGCCCCAGCTCCGGGCACAGCCCCAGGAGCGAGCGCCGGGCTCGAAACACGTACCTCACCCAACTCAACGCGCGGGCAACCGGTTACGGGCGGTGCCTACGCCGGAATCGTCCAGAAGCAAGATGGCAGCCCTCCAGCGCGGCATGTGGTAGCCTGGGTTGAGCACCGCAGGTGTGAACCCCAGGTCCGCCGTCCCCCCATTCAGAAGCCCTCCAGGGCGACATATCGCAGCCTGGGACGTCTCCCGCATT
>JAAEQG010000213.1 GCA_024231775.1 bacterium | reverse complement strand
TCGGAACCGACTTTGTCCCGGCCCTCTATGGGTTGGTGCAGAGCAATGGAAGGCTCAACGCTGCGAGCACTCTGCAAAGTTTGCCGCCAATGATTGGCGGCTCCAATGTGGGCGGGGGTAACCAGGGCCTCGAAGACGGCTCAGCACTCCACCCGTTCGCCCAAGTAGCTGATGGCGCTGCTGCGGTCGCGGAAGGCGGCCAGCTCATCATCCAGAACGGGACGTACAGCGAAGGAGGGATTACCATCGAGAAGGCCATGACGATCACCGGGCAGGGGGGCGTTGTCAGGATCGAGTAGGCCCGGAGCTGTGGCTTCGCCACCTGGTTCGGGGAGCATTCCCCTTTTCCCGGTCGTGCGGCCACAGCCCGTCCCGCCATGAGATTCCGGAACCAGGCTCTCTTCGGCGGGAGGCAAAGGCCTCGGATGATTTAGATCGTCCCAAGGTTTAGGTTATTTGGTCGATCCGGGGGAGCAGAGCCGGGCGTAGCCTTGCTACGTTGAGGATTTCGCGATTGAGGATCGGCCGAAGATCGCCTGAAGCTGGACGTGAGATGGGATGATTATTTTTTTCCGAGTCCCTTAGGTCGGGTTGGATGGCCTGGGGCCAAAACCTGTCATGAAGGCGTTGAGGATGAGAAATGCGACGGAGCCTGTTGAGCCGGAGGACGCTGACCGTTGCATCCGGATGCTGTATACTAGCGCCATGGAGATGGGAAACATGGCGTATTCGACTACCAACAACTCGGCCAATAACGCCGAACCCTTCGAGCTGAGCGTGGATCCCAAGGACGGCACGGGCTACTTGGTAGCCATCCAGCCGCACGACTCTTCGGTAGCCCGGCAGACGCTGGCGGGCGGCTGCAGCCACACCTTCACTGCATATATTCCAGTGCCTTGATGCGGAAGGTCTTCAGTAACAGGGGAACTGCTTCGAAGGAGCAAAAGATGTCCGACGCACCAGGCATCATCATCCTTGATACACGGGTCAGTCCAGAGGAACTTGCCCGCCTCGTCCGGCGGTTCTTCGAGGATATGGTTAAGTACGTTGTGGACGTGCGGCAGCAGCGCGTCGCTCTGGGCGGAGAGCTCCATGCGGATGCGGAGCAGGTGCTGCTGGACTCCGGGAGTCAGCAGGTCGATCTCTGGGGCGCGAATTACTACCCGGGCCTGGGCCGCGAAGGCTGCATCGAATACACGGCCCTGATCAACATCCGGCCATCCCAGGACAACCCTGGCATGGAGGTCGCAGATCAGGGCCTCCGAGAAACGATTCGCCGAATTACCTTCGAGCTGGTCGGCGAAGGCGAGAACCTCCGGTGAGCACTCAGCACGCCGCGCTGACCGCCGAGCGCTGGGCCCGCCACGAGCTTGACTCCCAGGTGCTGATGATCGCCAACGAGATGAATCGCGCGTCAAAACTCCTCGCAGCAGGCGATAACGAACGACTGGTGCGCTGTTACCAACGCGTGTTGAACCTCCTCGACTTGACCGTAGCAGTCAACACCAGATCAAGCCTGCGACGGGAGCTGCTCCGGTGGCGCGACCTTGTAGCACAGCTCTACGTGTCCCCGGACCGGGCCTTGGCGGCACACCGAGCCGCGTTCCGCTGCCTGCTGCTCTTCACGCCAGCTGCATCCAGGCAGATCCCTCATCTCCTCGGTTGATCGCACCAGGAGCTACCATCGGCCTGCACGCGCTTTCAGGCCTGCTCACCTTTGTGGTACTGGCCGACCTGACAAGAGCATTCCGGATGGCTGATCACGAAAGGTAGGGGACACTTTTCTTCCGGCCAGGGCAGTCGCCCTGGCCGCGGCTGCCACGCCCTCGGGTCGCCGCTTGGGCGGTTCAGGGTGGCGGCAGCGGGCCAGCGTAGAATAAGCAGTGTCCCCTACTCTCCAGGCTGGGGGACGGGCTAGCGGTCAGCGACCCAGCCATCCGTCTGGTGGGACGCTGACGGCTTCATTCGCCGAGTGTCGCAATCCCCCGAAGGGTCCCGCTTCAGTT
>JAAEQG010000212.1 GCA_024231775.1 bacterium | reverse complement strand
CCCAGCGGCCTGGTGCTCTACTGGGTGACCAACAACCTCCTGACCATGGCCCAGCAGGCGGTACTGATGAAGGTGAAAAAGCGCCGCGCAGCGGCTGAAAGCAAGGAAGGCACCCAAAGCCCGAGCGACGACGGTGGAGCCGCCGCGGCTCCCGGCGACAAGGCGAAGTCGAGTAAGTCCACATCCCGGGGCGACGGCTCCCGGCGGAGGCCTCAGTAAAAATGAAACAGTTCTTCACCGGCAATTCTCTGGAGCAGGCGGTTCTGGCGGCTGCTCGTCGATTCCATATTGAGCCCGAGCGGGTCGCGTATAGCGTGCGCGACAAGAAGCACGGTTTTTTGAAAATACGGCGGCGTATCGTGATCGAGGTCGATCCGGAGTCTCCGGAACGACCGGCAAGCGAAGCGCCGGCTTCGGTTCCCGAAGTGGCCGGCGTCGAAGATGCGCACCGCGATCAGGTCAGAGACGTGGAAGCCGAGACCAGATCCTGGGATGATGGGCGGGAAGAACCTCTCCCCGAGGAGGTGGAAGAGGAGTGGGCGGGTTTTGAGGATCCACCTCAGAGTGACAGTGAAGCCGTCGAGCGAGCGGTACGGGAAGTGCTGCGCTTTATGAGGGTTCATGCCGAGATCTCGGTCCAGCGAGGCGACGAGGGCTTCGAGGTCGAGCTTTCCGGTTCGGATCGCGACACCCTGACCGATGACGATGGCAAGCTGCTGCAGATGATGGACCACCTCATACCCCGTCTGGTGCGTGGACTGTGCGGCCAGGGAGTACCGTGCAGAGTCGACTTCGAGGGCTTCCGGGCCTCCTATGAGAGGGAGCTGAAAGAGCTGGCGGCCAGGATCGCCGAGGAGGTCCGGCGCGACCGCGAAGCGCAGAGCCTGGCGCCGATGAATCCAGCGGATCGTCGGATCGTGCACCTGGCGCTGGCCGAGGATCCGGACGTCGAGACCGAGAGCGAAGGCGAGGGCTTCTACAAGAGAGTCCGGGTCTCTGCGGTGAGTCCGCGCTTCGATTCGTCGATGGTCGGCTCGGATGTTTCACGTGAAACATAGCCGGCAAGTCGTCCGCCCCTCCGGAGCCCGGAGGGCGGCTCAATATAGCCCAGGACTGGGCGTCCCCGGCTCAGCCCTGGGACTGGGCGGGGGTACCGGTTCGGGAGCCCGGACGGCGGATCAGAGTGGGTACGAAGCCCAATCTGTGCTAGAATTCCTGAGCGCCGCCTGCCCGACGCGGGCCGGCGTCCCAGACCATGCAACCGATCTTCGCCGATCCCAAAACCGACT
>JAAEQG010000211.1 GCA_024231775.1 bacterium | reverse complement strand
CGCTCCCCCCCACACTTCAGTCTCGGCCAGGCAAGTATCGTGGTGCCGCGAGCCGGGATAGGCCTCTGCGATGGCGATTCTGACAAAGGTGGTCTGGAGCGGGATGGGAGCGCGGGCCAGAACGATAGTCTGCATTCCGCGTGCGTCGTCGAGCTCCATCTCGATCTGCTCCCCGGTGGAAAAGCTCAAAATCACCCGCTTGATCCGGTTGTTGGCGTCAAAGATGTCGGCGTCCCGGTCATAGCCCACGTCCAGATTGATGTGGCTCACCTCGACGATTCCAGAAAAATCGAACTGGATCCACTCGCCAATGCCCGATCCGGCCGCGCCTTCCACCCACGCGGTTTCGAGCGCGCCATCCATCGCCATCCAGGATTGGTACTGCCCTCCCTGATCCGTGGGCAGGTGAGAAGACGCGCTGCTCGTGGCAAGGGGGATCATGTCGCGAAATTGTACAGGCTCTCCCACCGCAGGCCCGATGTGCTCGACCTGTATCAAGCGGCCCTCGTAAGCGGGCACGTCGGTGCGGAGTTGGCCCCACACCAGAACCCGCTCCCCCGTCCACTGATAGCCCGCGATCTGCTCCCGCAGCGCGTCGGTCGCCCCTTCGATGTCGTAACGCTGGCCGTCGTACCGCTCGAAATAGTCTTTGAACTGGGAACCGGGTGTGAGTTGTCCAATCACGCCCCCCCAGCCTGCTACTACTTCGGCCGGTTCCTGGACCTCGATCCGCGTCACCTGAATTTGCATAGCGTTGTAATCGAGGACGTTGTAATGCAGCGTGCCCCACACGTGAACTGTCGCGCCCGTGTCGCGCAGGGCGACGATCTGGGCCTGGATGTTGGGGTCCAGCGACTCGATGCCGTACTGGTTCCCATCCACGATTTGCCATTGAAAATAATCGTCAAACTGCAAGCCGGGGGGATTGGCGACGATCTCGCCCCGCCAGTCCTCCACCGGCTCTGTCCAACTCTGCACCGGTGTGGGTTCATTTGTGATGGCAGGAGCAAGCGTCTCTGTTACCTGGCCGACCTTATCCACCATCCCCTCCCACTGGAAGCCGGTCACCCCATTGACCATCACCACCCGGTAGACGGTCGCATCGGGGGCCACGACCGGGCGGTTGACTGTGACTGCCCAATCCCCGGTCGTGTAGCGGTAGGCCGTCGAGCCGACAAAGCCTTCCGGCGTATCGAATTCCGT
>JAAEQG010000210.1 GCA_024231775.1 bacterium | reverse complement strand
TATCATGGTGATGGCTCCTCCTGTACGCCGGATCCGTGCGAAGAGCTGCCGCCCATTGGCCCGCTTTGCCCGGCGAACTCCATCTTCGGTCCGGGGCACAGCACGAACCACGGTACGGCGGCTACGTCCGACCAGTCGCCTGAAAATGGAACGGAGGCGATCCAGGTCTACGAAAACTTCTGGAAGCTCACCGAGGACATCACCGCGGTGAAGTTCTGGGGCATTGAGCTGACCAACGATCCCGATCTCGGGTTTACGGACGGCTGCACCAAGGGACGGGTATTTACCTACTCGTTCTGGAAAGACACCACGTATGTCGATGCCGAGGGTGTCACTCGCCATCAGCCGGATTACGACGCGGGCCCCGTCTACAAGGAGACTTGGGCGCTGACCGCGCGTACGCTGATCACCTACGATCAGTGGGGTCCGACTATTCCCATGTACGAGTACGACTACACCTTCGAGTCGCCGGTGAACTTGCGCGGCGGCTGGATCTCGGTCCTGCGTCATTACTGGTCGTTCGCGCCCACCTGCTGGTTCCTGTGGGCGAACAATGAGGCATCCCTCGCGGGTGATGACTGGTCATGGCAGATCGACTTCGGAACCGACACCGTGGGTGGCAGCAGCGATTACGACATGACCTTGTGTCTGATCGGTGCGGCCGGCCCCGGCCCGGGTGGCGGTCCGTGCGAGGAAAGCTGCGGAGCGAATCCCGTCGAGGGCGAGCCGGAGTGTGCGGACAACTACGACGACACCTTCAACGCGGGTTGCCCGACGCTGTACACTTGCGTGACGATCGCGTGTGTGGACAGTAACGGCTGTCCGGGAACGGCGTGCGTCAACAACCTGTGTGTTGATCCCGCATGCCCGACTGGTTTCGATTGCATCGACAACCTCTGTAGCGATCCGGCCCACCCGGCGCCGTACAACGATCCGCCGGTGACTCAGATCGCCTGCGGTGAGACCATTTGCGGCAAGGGCGGGCATTACGGTTCGGACATCCCCTGTGACGACAATGATGACTGCATCTTGGACGGGGATGACTACGGTCCGTGTGTCGGTGGTCCCGGCGGCGTCTGCAGCGTTCTGAACAGTTCGCGAGACACCGACTGGTACGAGGTCACGATTCCCGAGGCGATGGAGTTGACCTGGGATGTCTACTCTGACTTCGACGCTCTCACCGGATTCGTGCCCTTCGATCCGCCTGGGTCGGCGAACTGCTACGACATGGACGGTGCGGCGATCGATCCGGCGGCGATTGGCGGCGGATGCAACGAGACGGTCGTGGATGCGGCTGCGGGAACGCAACGCATGTTCGTAGCCCCCTTGTTTGACGATGCGGACATCACCGGTGACGAGATAGCTTGCGACGGTTCCGGCCCAGTCGGGAACGAGTACTTTGCCACGCTGATCTGTACTCCAGCCAGCACGCTGGATGCACCGGGTGACACCTGCGAGACCGCCACGGACCTCGGTGTTTCAGCTTCGGGTTACTGGAGCGGCAACATCGACGGCACCGAGGGCTTCGAAGGTGACGACGGAGACTGTCTCGATCCTGGTGATGATCAGTGTCCGATGCCTTGCTCGTTGAACTTCAACAGCGACGTGGATGTCTGGTACAAGTGGACGGCGCCGTCAGCGGCTTGCCGGGTCACCTTCCAGACGTGCGGTTACGACGTGACCGATCAGGTCAACGGCGGGACCGACGTTCCGACGATCGTGGGCATTTGGACGGGCGCTTGCAGCGGACTGGTGCAGTACGACGACCAGACCGGTACCGGTGAGCCCGAGGCGCCTTCCGCCGGTTGCGGTGGTGGCGATCCCGGATACATGGGTTCGTGGCCGACGTGTACGGGTCCGGAAGACGAGAGCTGTCCCGAGGCGCTCACCTGCACCGCGATCGGCGGTGGCAACTACGAGTGCCGTTACGGCGGCAATCGTCACTGTGAGACCAGCTTGGCCAGGGTCACCTTCGATGCGGTTGCCGACCAGGATTACTATATCCAGGTGTTGACCGACGGTGGCCAGTACGGCTTGGTAACGCTCGACGTTTCTGAGTGCGTGGATGCCTGCGAATAGTAGGGATCTCTGCTCAGTAGTCGACTGATCCGACCTACAACCCTCCCGCCCGTCCCGGCACTCCGGGGCGGGCGGGTTTTTCATGCGCGCGGCGAACGCCGTATGCAGCAAGTCAGGGGGCAGTTGGCTGCCGGTTCCAGATCTTCGACGCCGGCACGGCAGGCGGGTTATGGATCGGGTGGGATGCATCGAAGGCAACTCTCTCCAGCACCGTCAGCAGCCCACAGTCACCTCTTTACCAGAGCCAAACAATGCTTGAAGATGTCACGCATGGATGACCATGCGCGCGTCAACAATCTGTCGAGGGTAGCGCGGCTGGCGATCGGGCTCGCCGTGCTCGTCGCCTCCGCCGGTCGAGCCGCCGACTACGAGGTTGGTGACGGCAAACCCTACGCTTCCGTCGGCAGCGTCCCGTGGGAATCCCTCGAGGCGGGTGATACCGTTCTGATCCACTGGCGGAGCAGCCCGTACAAGGAGAAGTGGGTGATCGGCGGCCAGGGCACTGCCGTCGCTCCGATCACGGTCCGCGGCGTACCCGGTCCGAGTGGACAGTTGCCGGTCATCGATGGCGAGGACGCCACCACCCGGGTGCAACTGGACTACTGGAACGAGAATCGCTCGGTCATCAAGATCGGCGGCTCGAGCGTACCGCCGGAAGTTACGCCGCAGTATGTGGTCATCGAGAATCTCGACGTGCGTGGTGCCCGGTCGCCCAATACGTTTACCGATGACCATGGGGTCGCACGAACCTACGCACTCAACGCCGCGTCGGTCCACGTCGAACGGGGGGAGCATATCGTCATTCGTGGGTGCATCATCCGGGACAGCGGCAATGGGCTGTTCGTGTCGTCGAGCGATACCAGGGTCGCACGGGATATCCTCATCGAGGGCAATCACATCCACGGCAACGGCAACCTCGGGCGAATCTACGAGCACAACGTATACACGGCTGCGATCGGCATTACGTACCAGTGGAATCGCTTCGGCCCGCTGCTGGACGGAGCAGGCGGGAACAACCTCAAGGATCGCTCAGCCGGACTGGTAGTACGCTACAACTGGTTGGAGGGAGGCAACCGCCAGCTCGATCTGGTTGACGCCGAGGATAGCTGGCAGATTCGCGATGACTCAGCCTACAGCGAGACGCACGTTTACGGGAACATCCTCATCGAGCCGGAAGCAGAAGGAAACAAACAGATCGTCCACTACGGCGGCGACAGTGGAACAACCGCTTGGTATCGCCAGGGCACGCTCCATTTCTACCACAACACCTTGGTTTCGCTTCGCTCGGACGGCACGACGCTGCTCCGCCTCTCGACCAACAGCGAGCATTGCGACGCGCGCAACAACATCCTGTATGTGACCGGCGCCGGCGACTCGCTTGCCATGCTGGACTCCGATGGTGTCCTTGACCTGAGCCACAACTGGATCAAGCCGGGTTGGCTGGCGACGTTTGGATCTCTTGGCGGAGCGGTAAACGACGACGGGACGTCGGTGGAGGGCGTGGCGCCCGGCTTCGTCCATCCGAACACGCAGGACTATCACCTTCTGCCGGGCTCAGCTTGCGTCGACGCGGCAACGGTGCTCCACAGTGCGGTTCTCCCCAACCACGACGTCGTCCGCCAGTACACTCCCCACCCGGACAGCGTACCCCGACCGATCTCCGGGGGGAGCGATGATCTCGGAGCCTTCGAGTTCCTGCCGGGCGATGCTGATGGTGACGGGATTGTCGATCTCGGCGACTACTCTGCCTTCGAGTTGTGCCTGCTTGGCCCGGTCACGTCGTTAGGGCCGACATGTGACCGGTTCGATCTCGACACGGATGAGGACGTCGATCTCCGCGACTTCGCCGGGTTCATGGACGTGTTTACCGGCGGCTAGGCGATGCAACCCCAATCCGGTGGCCAACCCCGCTTCGGTGCGACAGCCTTCAGTCTTGAAACTTGGGTGCTCGATCTCTACCATCGACGTATTGGGGTCGCGGTTGCCCGGGCGACCGGATCAACAGGCGACCCGCGAATACCCGCTACGGGGTAAGGAATGCCAAGGTTGCTGGGACAAGCCGCCCTGTTGTGCGTACTCGCGCTCCACGTATCCGCTGACGACTGGCCGGCGGAGAGCTTCAGCTCCGCCGAGAATATCACCGTCTCGGGGATGGAGAGCGATCTCAGCGGTGCGCACTGGAGCCCGCCGGACGCTTCCCTGTGGGTCGTTCGCCAGAACAGGCAGGTGTGGAAGTTGCAGGAGTCCGGCGGGGTCTTCAGTGTCGTGAACCACTGGACGAACCTGCCGACGGACGGCGATCTCGAAGCCATCACCCAAACCGATCCAGCGGAATCCGATATGTTTTGCGTGCTGCACGAAGACGACGGTACGGTCTATCGGATTGACGTGTCGGGGGGTTCGCCAAGCCTCGTGCGATCGTGGCAGCTCACGCTCAATGGCGACATGCCCTACGAATCGGGCGGGCAGGGCCCCGAGGGGATGGCGTTCGTGCCGGACGAGTGGCTGGGCGGATTCGTGGACGGGGCGGGTCAGCCCTACACGAGCGTCAAGGGCATGGGTGGGTTGCTGTTCGTCGGACACCAGACCGACGGGCACGTGTACGTGTTTGATCTCGATCCGGACAGCGACGACGGGTTCGACTTCGTTGGGGAATACGCCACCAGCCGGGACGAAGTAGCTGCCCTGGAGTTTGATCGGGCGAACGGCCTGCTCTACATGTTCCACAATTCCGGGGGGACGACGTGGAATGAAACCGAGGTCACCGACCTGACCTCCTCGATCGACGGCAGCGACCGCAAGTTCACGACGATTCGCTCGTACAGTGCGCCACCCGACGCCGGCGGCAACACCAACATGGAGGGTATCGCCCTATCCCATAGTGACGAGTGCGACGTCAGCCACAACCGCTACTTCTTCATCACCCTGGACGGAGGGGGCAGCGAGTCGCTGAAGTGGTTCGAGGAGTTTCCCTGTGACTGCAACGCCAACGGCGTCGATGACGCCGATGATATCGCGGCGGGAACGTCCGAAGACTGCAACGCCAATGGTCTACTCGACGCTTGCGACTCCATCGACGGTGGCGACTTCGATGCCGACAGCGACGTGGATCTGGACGACTGCGCGTCGTTCACAGTCTGTCTGGCCGGGCCGGAATCTCTGCCCGATCCAGCCGACGCCGCTTGTGTGGACGCGTGCCTGAGCGCTTTTGACTCGGACTCTGACAACGACGTAGATCTGCTCGACTTCGCCGAGTTCCTGGGAGCGTTCACGGGCTAGCAGCCTGCGGTGGAAGCCCGTGGGACAGGTTACCAGCCTGTCGCTCAGCTTCTATGGGCTGCGACGGATAAGCGGCCCCCGCATGGCGCCGCGAGACGCTGCCACTGTGGTCGGTAAGAGACCCGTGTCCGCCGGGCTATCGCCGGGTCTTCTTGGTCTTCCGCTTGACGACCTTCTTCTTGGCGGTCTTACGGGACTTTCCCTTGCGAACGGGTGCCTTCTTCTTCGCCTTCTTGGTGGTCTTCTTCTTGGCGACTTTCTTCTTGCTCACCTTCTTCTTACCAACGGCCTTCTTGGTTGCTTTCTTCTTGGCGACCTTCTTCTTACTCACCTTTG
>JAAEQG010000209.1 GCA_024231775.1 bacterium | reverse complement strand
CTCTTGCTCCTGGAATCCGAGGCCCCACTCATCATCGATCAGCCTGAGGACGATCTCGACAATCGGTTCATTACCGAGGGCGTTGTCCCGAGGATGCGTGAGCAGAAACGCCGGCGGCAGTTCGTGTTCGCAACCCACAATGCCAACATACCTGTGCTCGGAGATGCCGAGCTAATCGCGGGATTGGAGGCTTCAGGCGAGGCGGCGCAGGGGAGCGCGCTTATCCGCCCGCTGCAAATGGGTTCCATGGATTCCCGGGCGGTGCGCGAACTGGTCGAGGAGATTCTGGAAGGTGGAAGAACCGCTTTTGAGACACGAAGACTCAAGTACGGTTTCTGAAGCGGTCCAGGGGAGAAACAATGCTGAAAACCGAGCTTTCGGAGCTGCTGCGCAACGGTGAGAGCTCCGGCGTGGAGTTCAAGAGAGACGATATCCATCCGGAGAGCCTCGCCAAGGAGATGGCGGCACTGCTCAATATCCGCGGCGGTCACGTCCTTTTAGGCGTCGAGGACGACGGAACCGTAAGCGGCCTGACCCGGGCCGCAGACAAAGCAGAAGAGTGGGTCATGGAAGCCTGCCGGCAGCACGTTCAGCCGTCTGTCATCCCCTACTGGGAAACCCTTCCCTTCAACGGCTCGCGGGTCGTTGGCGTCATCACGCTTCCGGCAGAGGCCCCTGACAAACCGTACAAGGCCAAGCAGGGCAAAGCCTGGGTGACCATGGTACGGGTGGGCACTACTTCGCGCCATGCCACGCGTGAAGAGGAAGCCAGGCTCTATCAGGCATCGGGACTGATGCGTTATGACCTCAAGGGCGTACCGGGAAGCAGCCTGCAGGACCTGGATGGTCGCCGGTTGGAGAACTACTTCCGCCACGTAAGGCAGCAGACATGCCCGCCGTGGTCAGACGAAGGGGCCTGGACACAGCTCTTGATCAATACGGACTTCATGCTGACTTCCTCCGGCCGGGCGATTCCCACGACCGGAGCTGTCCTGCTTTTTGGAAAGAGACCGAACCGCTTCCTGCCTCAAGCCGGTCTCACGGCAACGGCGTACTCCGGAAAGGAGAAGGACTACGCGGCTCGGGACCGCTCCACGTTGCGTGGACCGATTGTTCCTCTGTACTCAGACAACGACGAGATTCTCGAGCATGGGCTTATTGATCAGGCGATGGATTTCGTGCGTCGCAACACCGCAATGGATTCGTGGATCGACCCAAACGGCCGGCGGCAAGATCGCTGGAGGGAATATCCTCTGGAAGCGGTACGGGAAACCGTGGTCAACGCGATTGCCCATCGGGACTATACAGTATTGGTGACCGATATCGAGATCTCCCTGTTTGGCGATCGGCTGGAAGTCGTCTCTCCAGGGCGGCTGCCCAACACCGTGACTGTGGAGAAGATGAAGCAAGGCTACCGAGCAACCCGCAACGAGCTGATCAAGGAAGTTCTCCGCGACTACCGGTTCATCGAAGCGACCGGACTTGGAGTCCCGCGAAAGATCATCCGGGGAATGTGGGAGCACAACGGTACGGAGCCCGACCTGATCGAAAGCGACGAGCGCTTCCTGGTTCGCCTCCGGGCTTGAATTTTCCAATGCAACTGCCCTGATGGACCTGTATCATGCCGGTGGCCGTGGAGGGCTGCCCGCTCTGCCTTGCGGTTGATCCGTTCCGTGGAGGACGTTAACTTCCGCCTTTGAGAAAGCAATGACAAGAACAGTGTCCCCGTGCACTTTCGGACTTTCAGGCGCCACTCTGCAGACTGGGATGGGGTATGCTAGACAGCGGGAGGCCGGCCTGATGAGTGAGAAGGGACATGACCAGCTCGGTGGCGAGAGACAGATTGGCAAGGTAGTCGGCCGGCGAAGGGTCGGACCCTCGTCGTTGGAGGACACCGATCAACTGCTGCGTACAGCGTGGGAGCTCCGCGGCACAGATAAGCTCGTGCCCCGCGGGCTCTACCGATTCAAGACCTTCGAGGAGGCTGACGCGTGGATGATTCAAGCGATGGCGCGTACTCACGCGCTCCAACAATCGAAGACATAGCCCGAATCTGTGGTGCCCTCAACGAATCCGCTGCCAAGTACGTTCTGATCGGAGGTTTCGCCGTGATCGCCCACGGCAGTGGGCGAACCACAAAGGACATTGATTTACTGATCGATACCTCAGAAGACAACATCCGTCGAGTGAAGTCGGCGCTGAAGGTGCTACCCGATAACGCTGCCGCGGAGATGGAAGACGGCGACGTGGAGAAGTACAGAGTCGTCCGAGTCGCTGACGAAGTTGTTGTCGACCTGCTGGCTGAAGCCTGTGGGGTTGACTACGAAGCCGCTGTTCAGGAAATCGAGACGATTGACATGGGTGGCGCAGCAGTACCGGTTGCCAGCAAGGGAACCCTGATCCGTACAAAACAGACCATTCGCCCATCTGATCAGTTGGACTGTGCGTACCTGGCGGCCCGGATCGAGGAGGAGTAGCTCAAACTACTGCTGACTGGCCTGGTACGGGCTCCAGGGTCGTCTGCGGCCAGAAAGCCCTTCGGCTTTTCACTCTGGGTTTCGGCAGCGGCGGAGGCTCACGCTGGCCCCGGGCTGGCCGGCCCTCGTCGGCGCTGGCCGGATCGCGGCTTGTGGCGAAACGGGAGTAGGGGGCACTGTTCTTCCGGCCAGCGTGGCAGGCGCCCTGTCCCACGCGGAGTAGGTCTTGCCGAGCACATTGAGGTCACCAGGCGCTAGCCAGACGATCCAGTTGCCGGTCCTCGCAAGGGCGGATGGCTCGAGCCCGGGGAACGTCCGGGATGGACCTCGGCTACGCTGGCGGCCCTCGAGGGCAGGTTGCTGCGGGGCGGCAAACCAGGCACATTTCCTTACTGCAGCCCTCCGGCCGGGGTCCAGAGGGTCTGTTGGCTCGAGATCCTCCATACCTGGAACTTGGGGTCGAGTCGGACGCTCTCAGGATGCTCTGGCATGAGCGCAGAAATCTCCACCTCACTACCTGCGTTGAGGTCGGCTGTTAGCTCGTACAAGTTGCCTCCGGCTGCGACGACATGCACCGGGACCCTGATGAAGGCCTGCCCTTGGTTGGCCAGGCCTATTCTCACCCGCCAGCCGCCGCTGACCTCCTCGACTAGCACGCTGGTCAAAACCGGCTCCGCCATCCGCGAGCCCTCCAGGATCTCTCGTCGCAGCCAGTCGAGCTCGCTGGCGCGGGGGCCAGCG
>JAAEQG010000208.1 GCA_024231775.1 bacterium | reverse complement strand
TCCGCATCGAACTGATGGCGCCGCGGATACACATCGATCAACGCGGATTGGAGGATACCCCGATCCGCGCTCATCCGCGCCAACCCGCGGCTGGTCCTTAGCATTGGGCCAGGTGGCCCATCCCGTTGATTCGCCTCCAGGCGAGTCTCGAGGTGGGGGACAGACTGGCCACGAAGAAGCTCAAAAGGCGCAAGGTTTGTGCCTCTTGTGCTTCTTGGCGGCTTCCTGGAGAAGAGAAAGTGACGGCGGGAGTCACCGCGCGGACCATTCCGTCCCGGCTGCTCTGCGAACTCTGCGTCTCAGCGTTCCATCTTGTGCGAAACGCAGTCTGAGCTTACCGATTGGAGTCCGCATCGAACTGATGGCGCCGCGGATACACATCGATCAACGCGGATTGGAGGATACCCCGATCCGCGCTCATCCGCGCCAATCCGCGGCTGGTCCTTAGCATTGCGCCCGATGGCCACTTTGTCCACTGACAAGCCGGTCAGAATGTCCGACCCGACGGACGAATCCGGACGTCCCCGAATCCTTAACTAAAGCAAGAACAGGGGGTTACGAGAACTCGTGTTGCTGGCACGAGGTTTGCGTAGTGAAGGTCCGTACGAGGCCCCGGAAGAAGCCGGGCCAACACCAAACGAAAAGGAGATGATCCCATGATGCTTTTCCGTGAAACCAATCGAACGACTCCGCTGGGGGATATCTGCCAAGAGATGGACCGGTTCTTCAACCGCTTCTCCGGGGGGATGGCTCGTACCGCTCCGTGCCGCCAGGGAGTGTTCCCGGCGTTGAATGTGTGGGAGGACGCGGAGTGCTACTACGCGGAAGCGGAAATCCCCGGCGTCGCGGACAGTGCGCTGGAGATCACCGTCTCCGGTGATGTCTTGACCCTGGAAGGTCGCCGGACGGCGCCGGAGGATGAGGGCCGAACCTATCACCGCCGCGAACGAGGTGTCGGGGAGTTCACCCGGACCGTTACCCTTCCCGCGGAGGTGGACGCCGACCAGGTCGAAGCCGCCATCGCCAAAGGCGTGCTCACCGTGAAGCTGCCCAAGGCGGAGGCTACCAAGGCGCGTAAGATCGTGGTGAACACCGCCTGACGCATGGCGTCGAGGGCGCCAACGCAACCGAGCCGCGACCGTGAGGGAGCGGAGATGCTGGAGAAAGGCGCTCCCGCGACGGAACCGCTTGCTGACGGACACGGTTCGGATGGCCCGCGGGAATACGAAACAGTACTAGATAAGGAAACTCAGCAAATGAATACGGATACGCACCTCGAGACTCATGCAGGTGATAGCGCAGTCGCGGAGACCACCCGCCGCGCGCGGGTCTACAGCCCCAGCGTCGACATCATCGAAGCGGAGCAGGAGCTTCTGCTCATCGCGGATATCCCCGGGGCTGATGCCGAGCAGATTGATATCAACTTCGAGCAGGGGGTTCTCACCGTGCATGCCCAGGTGGCCCCTCGGCATCACCAGGAGTCGACCTCGTACCTGGTTCGAGAATACGGCGTAGGGGACTTCTCCAGGAGCTTCCGCATCGGCGACGGGATTGACCCGAGCAGGATCGAAGCGAAGGTCGGCGATGGCGTCCTCACCGTTCATCTGCCCAAGAGCGACGCGGTGATCCCGCGTTGCATAGCCGTCAAGCCAGCCTGACTGGCTTCACCGAGGCAGGGAGATGGTCCCTGCCGAACCGCCACCATTGGGAGCGCCCTTGAGCGGCGCTGGTGGCGGTGTGGGCTTGGATGTACGTGCTGGTGTTCGGCGGGCATCATTAGCTGGCCGGTGATGCGGCGGTCGGTCGGCAACTGGATCACCGGCGTCGCAAGACCAGTTCCTGGTCGCCCTCGAGTGGGGGCAGGGTGAGTACTCCATCCGCTGCTACAAGCTGATGCACGTGGCCGTTCGCGCCGGTTAGCTCGTACTCGGTCGGCCCGTCTTTGGTGAACAATTCAAGATGGACTGCGGCTGGTGGGGTGTGCTCAAAGCGCACCGAGAACCGCCACCCCTGATCGAGGCGCTCGCGCTCCAATCGAGCCACGGCATCGGTGCCGTTGCCCAGTCGGCAATGCAGATCACGCGTCTTCAGAGTACCCAGCACCATCCAGCGCTGAACCGTGTCGTCGGGTGGCGCCGGGATTCGTCGGGGTCGGTCGTTCGGCCACACCATCCGGTGGGCGGCACGCAGCGTTTCCCAATCGGGGTATCCGTGCTGCCAGCGGCCGGCATCGCCCAGATGCAAGGTGACGTTCTTCAACCCGGCGGACTCTGCCGCCTCGACGAACTGTTGGCTTTGAATGGGCGGGCAGGCGGTCTCCTCCCGTTCCACGAACAGGTGGATGTTGGCCAGCGCGTTGTTGGCGGCGCCGAGGTAGCTGGCCCGCGCGGCGTACGCGCGGCGCCCCTGCGGGGTGTCCGGGTCACCGATGAGCTGCCGTAGCTTCTGTCTCCGCTCTGCGGTGGTCTGATGATACCATCCAGTTTCCGGGTCCAGACCATAGTCGCTGATGCCGAACCAGCAGATCCCCGTCGACCACAGTTCTGGAAAGCGGGTCAACGCCGAGAGCACGTTGCCCCCGCCGCCGCTGAATCCTTCGATAATCACGCGGTCCGGATCAACGAAACCCGCCCACTTAGCGCGCACCTGGTCCACCGCGTCCACGATGTCCCAGATCTCCAGACCGCCGCAGTCCGGGGCGCCGTCGCTGTCACCACGTCCGCGCATCTCGGGCGCCACCGCGAAGAACCCCCGGGCCCGCGCGAAGTTCATCGCCCGGATGACCGCGCTGGAGTCGTGAGCGAACCCGTGCATCACTACGGAAATCGGATGGCGCCGGCCGCGCCACGACCGGCGATAGGCGACTCGGGCGTGTAGGCGTCGAATCTCCGGGGAGACCGAACTTGGGAAGGTGATCGTCTCGCGGCAGAGGTCCGGACTGTCGCCGGTTGACTCGATCTTCCTGGCGATGGCGGCGCCGACCAATTCGCCCGCCCGGCGCGCACCCTCGTTGTTGAAGTGGATCGCGTCGTAGTAGAAGCGAGTTTGCCCTTCGGTCATCGCCGCATCGAGGTCGACCAGCACGGCGCCATAATCACGGGCGACTTGGCGCGTCACGTCGTTGAACCGTTTAAGGCTCCGATGCAGGGCCGCTTCGGTCAGATATGGAGCGTCGGGGTCGTCGGCGGCGCCCAGGGCGCCGCTCCACCAAAGGTCCTGGGCAGTTTTGAGCATATGCTCAGAATAGAGCATCGGTTGGGTGGCCATGACGACCTCAACGTCATGGCGGTGACCGGCCTCTACGAGCTGGATCAGACGGGTCCGATAAGCGTCCAGAGTGGGCTGCAAGGTGGCCTGGCGATTGCGGGGTAGTTCGACTTTGGGGGCCGCGGCGCGGCGCTCTCGCCATTCGGCGTAGTGCTTCCCGGCGCTGTCCTGTCCGCTGAGTTCGCGCCGGGTTATGAGCCCGAACGAGGCGAACAGGTGACGGCCCTGCGTTTTGGATATGGAGAGCATGCGTCCCAAAGCCAGGGAGCGTCGGGTCGAGGCGACGCCGAGGCCCGGCCACTCGTAAAGCATCTGATGCATCTTGAGGGTGACGATGGGTGACGAACCGCGGAGCCAGCGGCTAGCACTTCGGTCGGCTGGGTTCGCAAACCGATGGAGCTGCGCAATCCCTGCTCGTCGATGAGAAACCGGGCCTGGGCATCTACCCCGGGGATGTAGTCCGGGTCGGGAGCGGGGAGTGTAGCATGGTGCGGAGGCGTGCTCAAGAAGACGACACGAAGCCCACGTGGCGAGCGAGCGTTGTGCGTCCGTGGGCGTCGTGGTAGATTGAGGCGGCGGCTGACGGGAGCGGTCTGCGTGGGCTTGGGCATGGAGGCTGCGCTGCCGCTTGGGCCTGTGAGCAGGCAAGTAAGGATGCAGGCAGAGAATCACGCGGCGATTCATCGTTTAGCGAGGAACCGTATGGCGACCTGTTGTATCGCGGACATGACTGCGGAGGTTGGGAAGGGCTGGCTGAGCGGATCGTCTCGGGTCGCGTTGTGCTGGGGCTTGGTGCTGGGCTTGTGCCTGACAGGTTGTGGGCGGTCGCACACCCGCTTCAAGCATCCGCGGCTGATGAATGAGGGAGACTGCGCAGCCTGCCTGGAGACGGCGCTGGAGGCGGAGAGTCCTGACGCCCGTCGAGAAGCGGTCGTGCACCTGTCGAAGACCGATCAACTCTCGAACGAGGTGGTGATCCGGGGGCTGAGCACGATCGCGGAAACGGACCGGAGTGACGCGGTACGGACGTCTGCGGTTCGGGCCTTGGCGAAGTCCGGGGCGCCGGAGGCGGTTGGTCCGCTGGTGAAACTGGCCTTCAGGGCGGACGAGGAGGTGGAGGCGCGGCGACCGCGGGCTGGGGCGGTGCGTTGGGCGGCGATGGAAGGGCTCGACCCGCTGCTGCGTGCGGACCGCCTTTCCGAGGAGCAGAGGCAGGCTTGCCGCACGGGGGCGCTGCGCTTGCTGCGGACCCACCGTTCCCGGGACGTTCGTTTGGCGTCGGCGGTCTTGCTGGCGTACTTCCCGGATCGGGATGTGCTCGAAGGATTGATCGACGCGCTCGATCAACGGGATTTCGGCGTGGTTTACCAGAGCGAGCGTTCACTGAACCACCTGACCGGGCACCGCTTTGAGAACGACTCCGCCGCCTGGCGGCGCTGGTTGACATCGACGGACGATCCGTTTGCCGACTCCGGGCGACTCGCCGACGAGTTGGACCCGAAGGACGGGAACTGGTGGGACCGAACGGTGAAGGGTACGCGGCGGGCGTTTGCGGGCTTTGGGCCCAAGTAGATGCAGTGCCGTTTACAGGAAGGCCATTGCGGTTTTGTGAGGCCCGCTCCCTCACGGTCGCGGCTCGGTTTGGGACCCGCCATCAAACGACGCGTGACGGAGCACTAGTCTGTAGGGTGGCCGCTGGTGGGTGACGAGAAACGCAGGCCCGCCACCCACAAGGGGTGGCGCTACGGACTGAACCGACTCTGTACAGTCAGGGAGAAGGCGAACGGTGCGGGCGCTGGTCTTTGGTCAACGGGTCAGCTTTGTCGAAGCCTACCCCGATATCGAGGTGGGTGACGGGGAGTGTCTGGTCAGAGTTCATCTTGCGGGCATCTGCGCCACGGATCTGGAGATCGCCAAGGGCTACATGGGGTTTGCGGGCGTCCTGGGGCACGAGTTCGTGGGTACGGTGGAGTCCGGCCCGCGGGACTGGCGCGGACGGCGGGTGGTCAGCGAGATCAACTGTCCCTGCCGTAAGTGCGATCTCTGCCAGGCGGGCCTGGCGAACCACTGCCGCGAGCGCACCGTAGTCGGAATCAGCGGGCGCGACGGGTGTTTTGCGGACCAGGTGGCGGTACCCGCCGAGAACCTGCACGCGGTTCCCGAGGGCATTTCCGACGAAGAGGCGGTTTTTGTCGAACCACTGGCGGCGGCGTACCAGGTGGTACGTCAATGTTCGATCGAAGCCCGCTCGCGGGTTGCGGTGGTGGGCACCGGGCGATTGGGGCTGCTGGTCGCCCAGGTGCTGGCGGCGACGGGATGCCGCCTGGTCGCGGTGGGGCGCAATCCGGCGACGCTGTTGTTCTGCGAGAAGAAGCAGATTCAGCCGGTATCGACCCGGGAACTGGTGGCGCGCCAGGACCATGATGTCGTGGTGGAGTGTACTGGATCGCCGGAGGGATTGAAGATTGCCCTGGCGATGCTGCGACCGCGGGGAACGCTGGTGCTCAAGAGCACGTACGCGGCGGCGGCGGCGTTGGATCTGGCCCCGGTGGTTGTTAATGAAATAAATGTTCTGGGCAGTCGTTGCGGGCCTTTTCCCGATGCCCTGGACGCATTGGCCCGCCGTCAGATCGATGTTTCCGCCATGGTGTCGCGGACCTTCCGGCTGGAGCGGGGGGTCGAAGCCCTGGAGGCTGCCCGGTCTCCGGATCACATCAAGATCCTGTTGCGGATCAACTCGCCTTAGCAGCTCGCGGTGAAAGTCGCCCATCCCCGCCAAACCGGATTCGTCCCAAGGGTACATTGAGCGGCGAAGTCGGGGAGGATTGTGATGACGATGGGCAGACGGGAGCGGGAGCGACAGAAGACGTTCTGGACTCCGCCGGTGAACTGCCTCAATCGCCCGGACATCCCTTCTATGGGCGGATGAAGAGTTAGGTTGCTGCGACGTCTGTACGCCGTTGCACGTTCGCCCAGCCCAGTCAGGCAGTCAACGTGTCATCGCTGTGGAGGGTACGTCATTGGTCAGTCGGACAACGCCGTCTTCCATCTCGTACAGGGTGTCGAATATATCCAGTGCGCGATGATCGTGCGTGACGACCAGGACACCGGCCCCGTTGTCGTGGGCGACTTTGCGGAATAGCTCCATCACTTGCCGGCCACGGTGACTGTCAAGGGCGGCGGTCGGTTCGTCAGCCAAGACGACCGTTGGCTCATTGGCCAACGCCCGGGCGACGGCGACGCGCTGCTGCTGTCCACCGGACAGGGTCGTGGGGTAGAAGTCCGCTCGTTCGGCCACGTCGAGATAGTCGAGCAGCTCGACCGCCCGGCGGCGGGCGGCGCGGCGCGGCCAGCCATCGAGTTCCATCGCAACCTGGACGTTCTCACATGCCGTGAGAAACGGGATGAGGTTTGACTGCTGGAAGACGAAGCCCAATCGCTGCCGGCGAAACGTGCGCAGGTTGGTCAAGGGATAAGGTCCGTCAACCACCGGTTGCCCGGCGATGGCAATCCGGCCGGCGGTAGGCGGCGTCACTAGGCCGACGACCGTCAATAAGGTCGTCTTGCCCGCGCCACTGGGGCCGAGCAACGCGGCGACCTCGCCGCGGGCGATGGTGAGGCTGGCGTCACGCATAGCGACGACCTCGGTGTTACCCGAGCCATAGACCTTGGTCAGATCGTGGGCCTCGACTGCGACGCCATCTTTGCCGGCGGTTCTCATCTCGAGAGCACCTCCCCCGGCGAAACGCGCAACGCCCGCCAGATTCCGAGCCCGCTGGCGAGGATGGAAATCCCCAGTACGACGCCGGCTAGCTCGAGCAGGTCCTGCTCGACGAGCACGATGCGCCGAGGAAAGTATGGGAAGACCTCGCGGCCGAGCAGATACGCGACGCCGAACCCCAGCATCCCCAGTACGATCGCCTGCTGCATGATGATCCCGAGGATCACGCGATTCGGCGCGCCGATCAACTTCAACATGGCGATGTCATGCAGCTTGTCGATGGTCAGCGTGTACAGGATCAAGGCCATGACGATGGCGGAGACGATGGTCAACATCGTTCGGAACAGGCTAAGCTGACGACCAGAGCGCTCCACCGGCCCGCTGAGGATCAGGTGCTGCTGTTGGGCGTGCGTCATGGCGGTGACGTCGCCCCAGGCAGAAATGAGTTCACAAACCGCTTCGGCGTCGACTCCCGGTGCGACTCGGGCGATGACTGCGCTCACACTGGGGGGGCCGAGCGCCGGGATGTTCGTCGAGGGGCCAGTTGCGCGTTCCAGCATTTGTGGTTGGCGACGAACGAAATCGGTATGTTCTCCGCGAGCGCCGCGTGCCGCACGTTCCAGACGAATGGCCTCGCCGGGTTGATCGAATTGAATGGCCTGGGCATCGTTCACCGTGACGAGCGCCGCCCCGTCACCACCCCAACTGGTCATGCCGCGCGTGAGCCCGACTACCGTGTAGGTTTCCCTGCCGAGCCGCAGCTTCGTACCCAGACTCAATTTCAACGAGCGATCGACGATGATCTCATAGTGGTTCTGCGCCAACGGGCGACCGGCAATGAGCGGCAGGTGCTCCCCCTTGTCTGTTGGCCAACTCAAGCCGACCAAGACGATCCTCAGCCGTTTCCCAGCATGTTCACGCTGAATCGTGTGAGTGACGAACTCGCGGGCACTGGTCACGCCGGGCACGGTTGCCACACGATCGACCAGGGTGCGCGGGACGCGTGACAGCTCTGCGAAGGGGCCGCGCGTATCGCGTTGCACGATCCAGATGTCGGCGCCGACGCTGTCGATCAGCAGTGTGCCTTCATCGATCAACCCTCGGTAGATGCCGCCCATACCCATGACCACCATGAGCAACATACCAACGCCCAAGGCCGTCAGAACGAAGCGGCCGGCATGGTGCCGCACATCTCGAAGTGCCAGATTCACGGGATTGTCACTCGCGTGCCGGGCGCAATTGGGGGCGTCTTCGGTCCGTAGACGAAGATGATCGCATCGCCCGTTGCGAGCCCCTCGGCCACCTCGACATCTTTGCGGCCACGCAAGCCAAGCTTGATGTTCTGCCACTTGGCTTTGCCGTTGAGCGCCGCGAATACCCCCGGTTTGCCCTCGCGGCGGCTGACCATGTGAGCCGGTAATAGCGTGACATCCGGCTTGCGTGCCACCTCGATATAAGCTTCGGCGCGCTGGCCGACGGCCCAGTTGGTGGGCAGTTTATGCACCCATACGTCCACCAGGAACTCGCGCGTCTCGCGGTCCGCTTCACGTCCCAGGCGCGCGACTTCGCCAGCGAACGATTCGCCTGGCTGTGATCGGAAGACCACCCGCGCCGGTTGGCCGGGGCTAAGCCGGTCCATCTCGGTCTCATCCACCCACGCGCTGATCCAGAGTTCGTCCGTTGAAACCAAGAGCAGGACCGAACTGCCGGGAACAATCACGTCTCCCGGGTCCCGGTCGCGCCGCACGATCAAACCATCGAACGGCGCGGTAACCACGGTGTCCGCGAGCCGGGCACGGTGATACTCGAGTGTCTTCTCGGCGGCGATGACCTGCTTCTCCGCCTCGACCAATGCTGCTTCCGTTCGGCTGAAATCAGCCTCAGCCACCCGCAGGGCTTCCGTAGCTTTGTCCAGTTCCAGACTCGACGCGGCGTTCTGTGCGGTCAAGTCCTTGACTCGGATATAGTCGATGCTGGCCTGATCGAGCACCGCCTGAGCGCGCAGCCGGTCGGCGTTCTGGCGTTCAACGCCGGCCCGCGCCGCTGCCAGGTTGCTTTCCGAGACCTCGACCTGTCGGCGCAGGTTCTCATCGTCGAGCTGGAGAAGCTCCTGCCCCGATTCCACGCGATCACCCTGATCTACGTGTACCTCGACGATGCGTCCGGAGATTTCCGGGCTGATGACCGCCTGGCGCCGGGCCTCCAACGTGCCGGTGCCCATGACCTCGGCCACAATCTCGCCACAAGTGACAAGATGCTCGCGGACCGGGATCGACTTTAAGAACATCCAATACCCGACGCCCGCTGCCGCCCCGAGAACGACGAGGAGCTGTGTCCACCGCCAGAGTCGGCGACGCCAGGTTGATCGGCGATAGCGTGGCGACAAGTTCTGTTGATCATTCACGGTAATTCAACACTCCTGCGTGCAACACGGGGAAGGTCCGCGCCGCGACACAACTTACAGGATCCACGTCCTGCTGACCACGTTGCGCCACGCCAGCATCCGCTAGTCAGCTTCGCAGGTCTCGGGACGCCTTCCTACGTGGCTGCTCGTCAGACCCACACAAAGCTGCCTCCTCCGCGCGTCGCGATCGTCCCAAAGCTTGGTACGAAGCCGGCGGGACTTCCTGTTTGCGGCGAAGGTTGCGAACCCGGGGGACGGTCACCGCCACCTTGTGGTTCCCGAGATAGACCTATCCCTGCTGTCGACCCCAGCGGGCTGATGAACTCGGCGTCCAGCGGGTATTGCTCAGGATTACCCACACCGAGCACCATGCGGCAGCCAGCGCGATCGTCGTAGGCTGATTGCGTGGGATTGAACGTAGTCGTCGTGCCGCTCTTGGCGTTACGCCGAGAGCGCGGCGATAGGCAACCCACCCCTCCTCCATTCTTCCGGAAGTCGCCAAGAAGCACAGAAGGCACAAACCTTGAGACTCTTGCGCCTTCTCGCGGCTGACACTGCAGGATCGAGAGCATTCTCAATCCATGCGTAGCGTGTATCCGGCGTGACGCAAGCAGTCGTTTGCGGATACCCCGTCGCCTCGGGGATGCCGAGACCTTCCCTCGCCCCCTTCAGGGGCTGGAGCTGCAGCCCGGATTCCTCATCCATGAGCGCTGGCGCCAAAATTGCGCCACGTCTTGGGGCGGGATAGACCGGTAATGACCGTGCGCCACGCTCTCCGCGGGGCGTGCAGCGTAAACTGTAGCACTTAACCTTCCCAGCCGTTTGCCCCGGCGTCATCTGAATTGCAGGTTCGTCATGGATCGGCGGTGGCAGCTTCCCTGACGCCTGACCGGTCCACGCGAATCCGGAAAACCCGGATTCTGCGTGAGGGGTGGGGCGCATGCCGTCCTGAACTCCGCGGTGACGCCGTGGAGACCCGCTACGCATTCGCGGGCGGTGATCGCATCCACCAAGGCAACCTGCCAGGCGTGCAGCGCATGTGGACTCGCGCGTCGGTGGGTTACGAAGGCCGGTGAAGTCAAGCACTTCGCGGTGAGTCCGAAGACGGGGGGGACCGCCTGTGGACGTTAGGGGCACGAGACTACGAATCTGGGCGCGACTCTGCGCGGGATGTGTACTGGGGTCGGCGACGCTGATCCTGATCGGATGTGGGGTCGCATCCTCAGGCGATCCTGCGGCAGGGGGCGGGAATTACAATGGCGGACTGCTCCCCGGCGGGTCAACGCCTTATGACGATGGAGATCCGGTGGCGTCCACCGTTCTGGACGAGGACCCCTTCGCGGACTACCGAACGGTTGCGTTGGCTGATGACGTCACGGAGTCGCTGGACGGGAGCATCACGTCGGCGAGCAAGGTCGACGCTTACGACATTGGACCGATCTTCGCAGGAGATCGGCTGGTTATTTCGGTTGACGCTACGGGATCGCTGGATCCGGTGGTGGCGATCTTCGACGCCAACGGCGATGCGCTGATCGTGAACGATGATCGTAACTACTACGGTGGAGATCTGGACGCCTCGATCGACTTGCGCTCGCGGCGCACGACCGACCAGGGGTACGTGGCGGTGGCGGCGAGTCCGGGTAGCCATACCACCGGCGGATACACGTTGCGGGTGCGCCGGTCTCCTGGGGAGCCGATCCCGCCGGTCAGCCCACAGGTGGTGTATCTGAACTTCGACGGTGCCGACGGTGTGGTCATCGGCCGGCGAGCCCCGGTGGACATTCCGGTGTTCGAGGGGAGTCTGCTCGGAGCGGAGTTCGTGGGGCAGACCGAATTGCTCATCGAGGAGACGGTCGCCAAGATCCGCGAGGACTACATGGGGTTGGACGTCGAGTTCATCTCCTCGCGCGAGGACCCTTCGCCTGCCGGACCACTTACGACCATACACTTCGGGGCGTACGACCCGGGTCTGCTGGGGATCGCCGATTACGTGGACGAGTATAACCACGCTCTGGTGCAAAAGGCCATCATCTACGTGGATACGTTTCAGGCGTTTCTGCCGCTGAACCCATCGGTGGAGGAGATGGCCAACGCCCTGTCCAACGTGGCGTCCCACGAGACCGGGCATCTGCTGGGCCTAAACCACACGCGCGATGCCCGGGGGATCATGGATATCACCGCCAACCTCAACCAGATGCTAGCCAGCCAGAGCTTCAACCGGTCGGTCTTGCACGAAGCGGTGTTCCCCGCGGGCCACCAGAACGCGGGCCGCCTCCTGGTCGAGTCGGTCGGTGGAGACCTGGGTGTGCTGAAGGCCTCCGCAGCGGCGCAGCTTCGCTATCGCTCTTCGTGGTATGACGAGGGTGACCCGATTCCTGCGCGGTTTGCCCGCCCATTCAGCAGTTGCTCATGTGCGAAATGTGCCAAGCACGATCATCGTCCCCTGGAAGAGTGAGGCGGCGTATCGGCGGTAGGCTCGGTGGCGGGGGCGATCCGGATGATCCGGTCCGGTTCGGATGATCCGGTCCGGTCCGGATGATCCGGTCCGGTAACCACCGGGCGGGGAGCGAGGCCCCTTCCTGATGGGCGGAGCGTGCGGGTGCCTTGACGGTGGTTTCCGCATCGGGTACGCGGTAGAATATGGACCACGACCGCAGCCTCACGGGATTGGATTCGACCACTTCCGGAACGCGGTCGCCGGGCGCAAGTACTCTCAGGTACGCTGTGGAACCGTTGTGTCCGGCTGAGGGACCGTGGAGTTCCCGTCGAGGTTGACCGACGGACGATTGCTCCGTCGCGCCGGTGGCGCGACATCCCGCACCGTCTGAAGCGGGCGTCAGGCAGGCGGTCGGGTGTTACCATGACGCTGAAGTTGAGCAGTAGATGATGAGCGAGAACCCGCATCCGACGGAGTCCAGTTCTGAGGCCCCGAGTTCCGAGACGTCTTCCGGTGACGGAGACATGATGGACGATGCCCTGGCGCGCGAAGTTGAACAGGCCATGGCGGGGATGAGCCCCGAAGACATGGCTTCGCTCTCGCCAGCCACGGTTCCTGAGGGGGCGGACACGCCCGACGCGGTGGTGCGCGGGACGGTGGTGGCCATCCATGGCGATGACGTGTTCGTGGACTTGGGCGAAAAGCACCAGGGTGTGGTCCCGCTGTCCCAGTACGGGGGGAAGAAGGCCCAGCTCTCGATCGGGCAGGCCCTCGAGGTGGTGGTCGATCGCACCGATGTGGAATCCGGCCTCATCCACTGCTCGCGCGAGGGTGCGGTTCGTCCGGCAGACTGGAACACGATCAAGCGAGGGATGATCGTCGAGGGGCGGGTGACGGGGATGAACAAGGGGGGGCTGGAGCTGATCCTCAAAGGAATCCACGGTTTCATGCCCGCGTCCCAGGTTGCCGAGCGCAGCGTTCGAGACATTTCCTGCTACATCGGCGAGACCCTGC
This sequence comes from bacterium, assembly GCA_024231775.1. GTDB lineage: Bacteria > Planctomycetota > Phycisphaerae > UBA1845 > UBA1845 > JAAEQG01. Next base: position 5,669 of record JAAEQG010000208.1, on the reverse strand, counting down.
GATGCGAGGTGATCAGCGTCCACAAGCGTGACAAGAGTGTGACGCTGAGCCGACGCAAGGTCGAGGAGCGCGAGCGGGCGGAGGCGCTCGAGAAGCTGCTGGCTGAGTTGGAGGTGGGGCAGGTTCGCAAGGGCGTGGTGAGCAACCTGGCGGAGTACGGCGCGTTTGTGGATCTGGGAGGCGTTGACGGACTGGTACACATCAGCGACCTGAGCTATGCGCCGGTGGACAAGGTATCCGACGTGCTCTCGCCCGGGCAGGAGATCGATGTCAAAGTCCTCAAGATTGACACGGAGAGGCAGCGGATTTCTCTGGGGGTAAGGCAGGTCCAGCCGGATCCGTGGGATCGCGTGGCGGACAAGTATACGGCGGGGGAGCAGTTACGCGTGCGGGTGACGCGGTTGGCGGACTTCGGCGCCTTTGCCGCCCTGGAGGACGGGGTGGACGGGCTGATCCCGCTCAGTGAGATGAGTTGGACGCGAATACCCAACGCGGCGGCGGTCGTGGAACCCGGGCAGTTGGTTGAGGTCGTGGTGATCCGGGTGGATGCGAACAAGCGTCGGATCGCCCTGAGCATGAAGCAGGCTCAGCCGGATCCGTGGGCGGAGGTCTACGACGCGTTCCCCGAGAACGCGATCATCGAGGGGAAGGTGACCCGCCTGGCGGACTTCGGAGCGTTTATCGAACTTCTTCCGGGGGTCGAGGGTTTGGCCCACATCTCCGAGCTTTCGGAGCAGCGAATTAGACACTGCGGCGAGGTGGTCCAGGCCGGACAGGAGGTGAAGGTGCGGGTGCTCAAGGTCGAACCCGAGCAGCGGCGCATCTCCCTGTCGTTAAAGCTGGCGGACGCTGACGCAGCCCACTCGATGGAGGATGCCAATGCCCCGCGCCCGGAGCAGTCCAAGAAGCGCAAGAAGCCTCTGCGCGGCGGGCTGGAAGGCGGTTGGGACTGGCAAGGTTTGTCCATGTAAGCGCGTCCGCGCGTTGCACTCGGATGCCTCATCACTTCAGACGGGTGCCCCATGGCTTCAGCCGTGGGTGTGGCGCCTTCCTCGTCACCCACAAGGGGTGACGCTACATCGCCCGAATGTCCAGGTGGAACGCTAAACACGCACCTCGGATGGCATGCCTTCATTACGGCGTAGCTGGAAGGTAGGCATGACGGGAGCGCTACGGGCCTGCTTTACAGTCCAGCGAGGACCCCGTACAACTCGGCGCTATGATTAGCGTGGGGCGTTTTGAAGTTTTTTCCGTAATCAACGGGCACATTCGGCTGGATGGCGGAGCCATGTTTGGCGTGGTTCCTAAGGTCCTATGGCAGAAGAAGGCGGCTGCGGACGGGGTCAATCGGATCCTGTTGGCGATGCGCACGCTGGTGGCGGTGGATCGGGAGCGGCGTGAGGTCATCCTGGTCGATACCGGTGCGGGTGACAAGTGGCTGGCCGAGGACGCCGAACGCTACGCGGTGACCCATGACTCCGCGGCGATCCCCGATGCCCTGGAACCGTACGGGCTGGGCGCAGCAGATGTCACTGATGTCATCATCGCTCACCTGCACTTCGACCACGCGGGGGGGATGACCGGGTGGAAGGATCAGCCGGGGGGTGACGTGGAGGTGCGTTTTCCCCAGGCGCGCCATTGGGTACACGAGCGACATCTGGCCCATGCCCGCAAGCCGACCCCGCGCGATCGGGCTTCGTTCATCCTGCATGATTTCGAGGCGCTGGATCGCGCCGGGTTGATTCGCGGGGTCAGTGGTGACCGCCCGGATCCGCCGTTCGACGGGATTCGCTGGTTCGTCAGCCAAGGTCATACCCCGTACCAGCTTCTTCCCTGGTTTGAGGATGATGATGCGCCGCTGCTGTTTGTCGGGGACATGATCCCCACGGCGGCGCACCTGCCGCCTGCCTGGGTGATGGGCTACGATCTCTACCCGTTGGCCACTCTGGAGGAGAAACAGCGCGTACTGCACCTGTGCGCGGAGCAGAATCTCCGGTTGGCGTTTCCGCACGATCCCGACGCAGGCGGGATCGAAGTGGCGATGAAGAACAACCGCCCCAGTCCGGGGCCGGCGCTGGACCTGTGAGATGATGCAGAGACTTACGTCATTGGCGTTTGACCGACCGGGACCCGGGAGCGTGCGCAGCGGCGTGGCGGTCTGTCCGGGAAAGGCGTACGCCCTGCGAATCTGCGGCGTCGTCTCGGTGACGCTGGCGAGCCTGTTGGCTACGACAGCCGGGTGCAGCCGCGTGGTGTGGCAGCCGGCGCTACAGGATCCGGCGCGGGTAGCCCAGCGCGAGGGCAAGCTGGTGCTGGTCTACCATTGGCAGGCGCTCAACGAGGACTGTGCTCGGATGGACCGAACGGTATTTCGGACTCGGGAGGTCTGCGAACAACTGAAGGGTATTGTCCCGATTCGGCTTGACGCCACCTTGCAGCGCCGGCAGGCTGAGGAACTGGGTCTTAGCGTCGTGCCTGCGTTTGTGGTCATCTCTCCCACTGGCGAGATAGTGCGCTACGGTCATGGACCGATGGACGCGGATCGGTTCATCGCGTTTGTGGTCATGGCGAGGCTGAGTCAGTAGCCTGGGCGGACGCGGTCATGCGGGTGGGTCTTCAGTCGGCAGCGGCGGGGATGACTTCGTAATCGATGCGGAAATCGTTTGGACCGACATCATCGAATTCCAAACTGATAACCAGCATACTGCTGCAGGCGAAATCGACTCCGAGACGTAGTTCCAACGGGCCGGCCACTCCCTCGGTGGCGGAGGCGGCGTCATCACTGTCGAGGTCGGCACCGGAGAAGAAGACCCCGGGGACCAGCGCTGCAGAGTCTAACTGGTCCGCGGACACGTTGGACTCGACGATGCTAAGTAGCCCGGGCGTGCCGATGGCAAACACCCGCGCGCAATTGGCTGTGAAAGTGCCGGTGGTCGAGTCACCTTCAAGGAGTGGCCGAGCTGCATCAGCGCCGAACTGGCGGATTTGCGGTCCGGTATTCTCGTCGAGATCGTCATACGCTCCGGCGGTGAGGATGGCCCGGTATGGCGTGTTGTTAATGATGAAGTAGGGGAACGTAGTGCGCTGGCCGGCCGTGTCGCCTCCGAAGGACGCCGTGCGGTTGAGCAGGTTGTCCACGTCGCAGGCGCCGCTCAGACTGAGCAGTACAGCCAGCCCCAACGCTGTCGGAATCCGTCGCGTCATCGAATGCACCTCTGACTCCAAGGCAGAACCCATCCCCCAAAACCCTCTCCCGATCAGGGGAGAGATTGGGTAAGTTTTGGCTCAGCGCGCTCCAGGCGCGGGCGTTCTAAGCATCGACCGGTTCCCGTTCCGGCCTTGAGTTGGTCCTATCATTCGCGGTCAGCCCGTTTTTGCAACCCTCGCGGCACCGCCGTGGCGGGACTCGGCGGCATAAACACGCCTGCCCCGTGATTCGCCGAAGTGGGGGTGGATCCGCCCCGCTCCTGTACGCCCCCCCCGCAACCAGTGGTGAAACGCGGCGGACCCCCGTCAGGGGCTCTCGGGTCGTCCGAGTGACCCGCGTTCTCAGGCTCAGATTCAGCACGCCCCGGCGAAGACCGATAATCATACAGAGTTCTGCACTGGCTACGGGAGGAGACTGGGTGAGCAGCGCTGAGGATCGTCAACCCCGTTTCTCCGGCCAGCCAACCGTGCTGGTGCTGGGGCCGTTCTCCGCCACAGGTGGGATCGCCAGTGTCTGCCGAAGCATGATCGACGGCGAGCCTCAGAGTGGCTGGCGTGTCCTCCCGTTTGACAACACCAAGACCACTCCGCCGGGTCGTTCGTGGGTCCGAGCGATGTGGGCGCACGCCGCCCTTTTGGCGGGTTGGGCAAGTGCCATCCTGTGGCACCGGCCTGCTTTGGTCCACATTCACACCTGCAGCTACCGGACGTTCTTCCGTTCCATGCCGGACATCCTGATCGCCCGGATTCTACGTTGCCCGGTGGTGCTGCACGTCCATGGCGGTTACTTTCACGACTTCCTGCACAGCCTGCGCGGTACGCAGCGACGCGCCGTACGCGCCCATCTGCGGATGTGCCGACAGGTCATCGTGCTGGGGAGTGTCTGGAAGCGGCGCCTCGGGCAGACCCTCCCGCTCGAACGAGTGTCCGTGGTACCCAACGGGGTAGCCATTCCCCGCGCTCGAAGACCACGCCCGATTGACCGGCCACTGCGGGTGGCCTGCATAGGTGACCTCTCGCCGGGCAAGGCTTTTGGCGATCTGATCGAAGCAATCGCCGGTTTGCCTCCGGCGGTACGCCGGGAAGTTCGCGTCGAGTTGATTGGCGGCGGGTCGTCGGAGCGTCGGGCGTCGCTGGAGACGCTGATCCACGACCGTGGACTCGCCCCCCAGGTACGCTTGCGCGGTCTCCTGCCCGCTCGCCGCACCGCAGCTTGCCTGCGCAGCGCGGATGTCTTCGTGCTCCCCAGTCGAGGCGAGGGTCTCCCGGTGGCCTGGTTGGAGGCGATGGCGTGGGGCATCCCTTCCGTAGTTACCCGGGTAGGTGCTATCCCGGAAGTCGTGACCGATGGCGTCGAGGCGTTCCTCGTCGATCCCGGAGATTGCTCCGCTCTCACCGAGCGTCTGGCCCGCCTGCTTGAAGACGCTGAGCTGCGCTGCACGATGGGCTGCCAAGCCAGAGACCGGGTGCGGGAGGACTTCGGTGTGGAACGTTTTCGCGCCAACCTGGACAGGGTGTGGACCGCAGCCCTGCACCGGCAGAGCACCTTGCCCGCCTTGTCATCGGCAAGCACCGAGGTTCAGCCGCGCTGACCCGCAGTGTGACCAGGTCCGCGTCTCGTGCTATGATCCCGAGAACTCGAGTGGCGCATGGGACGATTCCCTCGCCAATGTTCTGCGGAGCATCGCGATGATCAGAAGAGTACTCGTGAAACTCGGACTGGCTGTGCTTATGTTCTCGATGGGGTCCGGCTGTGTGGAGTTCTCCCACCTGTGGGGTCCGGCGCCGGGCTCCAGCCACGTGTTCGTCGTTGGCGAGCCGGCACAGACCGATGACGACGCCCCCGATGAGACTGCCCCCGACGAGACCGATCCCAGTCTGGCAGCGATCTACGGCGGGGTCGGCGAGATCCCGCCCCTGCCGGATGTAGAGTTGGTCACCACGGATTCCGGTCTGACCTACGCTGATATCGTCGTCGGCTCCGGCGTTCAGCCGGAACCCAGCTCCGAGGTGACGGTCAACTACACCGGTTGGCTGACCGACGGCACGGAATTCGACAGCGGGGACAACGTCAAGTTCAACCTGAACGGCGTGATTGCGGGCTGGACCGAAGGTGTGGGCTCGATGCACATGGGCGGCACGCGCCGTTTGCTCATCCCCCCGGACCTGGCCTACGGCGCCAACGGATCCCCGCCCAGCATCCCGGGCGATGCAACTCTGGTCTTTGACGTCGATCTCCTCCCGATCACCGACGAGTGACGCAACCAGCACCCCTCCAAAGAGAGCGGGTGCCGTAGCTTCTTTGGTTCTCCTCTCAAAAGGTTGGTAGATATGGCGGGGGTAATGACCTGCCTGTCTCGTCTTGGTAAGGGCTCTCTTCTCCTTGGCCGTGGACGCCATGGAGGGAACTTGCCCTGAAGGGAAGTCGCCCCAGAGCGGCGCACGGTTCTAGCCAGGGGTGC
>JAAEQG010000207.1 GCA_024231775.1 bacterium | reverse complement strand
TCGCTCCAGGTCCCGAGGTAGGTCCCGTCGAGCTCGAAGCGGACGATCGCGTCGTTCCGCGGATCGGTCACCAGAATCTCCGAGTCGGTGACCGCCAGTCGAGCCGGACTGTCCAAGGGACCGGTAAGCGACAGCTCATGGCTGAGCGGACCAACCTGTCCCACAAGCGTCAGACTAGTCAGCAGGATTGTGCTTAGTACCATAGCGAAAGGAACCTCCCTGTCGGCTGGGCGAACATCTCTCTAGTGAGCTTCCACGCTATGATAGCAGAAACGCACGCCGGAACACAGGCGATGGCATGGAGCCTATGAGGCGCGACGCCAATCCTATGGAGGCGCCGCCAAGTTCATTTCAGAACGCAACTTATCAGTATGTCCCTCCTATCGCCGTTTAGCGTCCTGTAGTGAAGATCCGGGTCTGCAGCAGCCGGCGTCTTCGCTAGCCGAGGAATGTTCCGCAGCGTCGGTTTCCTCCAAGCAGCTTGCGGGGGCGTCGATCACTTCCAGCACGGGTTCTTGAGCCTAGGGCTACATTCCGAACGTGCGAATCGGCAGTCTCCCACAGGCCAGCCAAGGACCGATAACTGCGCCAGGAGTGGGACGGTTCCATCGCCCGTGGCCAGCCTGTCTCCCAATCGAGGCGCGCAGGTCAGGGGGGCGTCACCAAGCCAAGAGGACGGCGCCATCACCATCGCGAGGGCGGACACGAACCGCTCCGTGCCAGCCTGGCTCGCCGCCCAGGCCATCGGCCACATCTCGGGCTGGCGGATATCGCACGCAGGCCCTCTTCCGCGGGGGATATCGTAGATCACCATTTGTGGGCGTGTCTTCGCCGGTTCGGGATTCCGGCGAGTGTCGGGTACACGCCTGGAGCATCCGGCTCTCGGAAGCG
>JAAEQG010000206.1 GCA_024231775.1 bacterium | reverse complement strand
TCTTCCATCGCACCAAACAGATTGTCCGGTTGACCATTGAGAACGCCCGGCTGCGGAAAGAGAACGCGGCCCTGCAAGCCGAGTTGCAGAGACAATCCTCGTCTTCCCAGGCAGGGGACGTTGATCTGGCATTTCAGGAAATCGCGCCGCCCATCATCGTCTCCCCACGACGCCCCATCCCCGTGGTCGACATCATCCGTTACAGCCTGGACACGCACGAACAATTGTACCGCTTGGGCTACGAGGACGCCCGGGCAGCCTGGGGAAGAGCGGGGAGATTGGTCGAGGGAGGTATGCGCTAACGTGTCCACAGACGGCGGTCCCCCCGCAGACCTGCGCCAGGAATTGACCGCCGACTATCGCGTCTTTGACCTGACCGGCGACCATTACGCCATCGGCTACCAGATGGGGCAGGTGACAGAGCTACGCCCGGTGGAGACCTGGCGCGACCGCGAAACAGAACTGGCCTTTGCCCGCGCCTGCGCCGAGGTGGTGGGCCAATTCCATCCGCCCCTGCTGGACGAGTTCCGGGGCTATGCGGCGGCGCAGGGATGCGCGTGGGAAGATGTGCTGCCCCATTTCTCCAACAACCTGCCAGAAGGCGCGCTGGTCGGCTGCACCACCCTCGCCCGCCGCCTGCCCGATGGCCGCGTACTGGTCGCCCGCAACCACGACTTTCTCTATATGCGCAAAGAGCGGTATTTGCGGCGACTGTCACCCACCGGGTATCCGGCCTCCCTGGGCGCTCAATCGGGCCTTATCGGCAGTTGCTACGATGGAGTCAACGGTTACGGCTTGTTTGCCGCGCTGCACACCATCCGGGCCAGGATTGCCGATAGGGTAGCGCCCGGCGTGCCGTCTTATCTCGTCCCGCGCATCCTTCTGGAGACGTGCCGCACGGCGCGGGAAGCTGCCTCGCGGATCCAAGACATGCCCCACCTCCTGCCTTTCAGCTACCTCGTCGCCGACCCGGACGAGATGTTCGCGGTCGAGACGTATCCGGGCATCACGCGCGTCCGCCAGGCGGAGGGGGACAGTCTCGTCGTCACCAACTATTATGAGGCAGCCGATATGCGCCCGCTCCAGGGCCGCCGCGACGTGTCGGAACAGATCGAACGCATCCGTTGGATCCAGGAGCGCATCGCCAAAGATAGCACGGGTGATGCTGGCGGTTGGTTCTGGGCGCAGCGTCTGTTGCGCGACCATTCGCTGCCCGTGTGCCATCACCGGCCCAATCACGCTACTCTCTGGTCGCTCGTCGCCGACCTCACCGCTCATCGCGTCGCCTATTGCCTCGGTGCGCCGTGCCGCAACGAGTTTCGCGAGTGGGATTGGCCCAAGAATGAGGTGTCGGACAGCTAGAACCGTTACCCCTCCGCTCTCAGCCACCGTCCCGGGGGCGGGTCAAGCGTAGAATG
>JAAEQG010000205.1 GCA_024231775.1 bacterium | reverse complement strand
TGTCGCGCCGCCTGCCGCCGCCTGCAGAAGCAGCGGGACCGAATCGGCATTGCCGAGTGCTCCGAGTGGGGCCAGCGCCGCCGTCCGTACACCTCTATCATCACTGTCACAGGCGGTGGTCACCGCATCCAGCGCTGCGCCGTCACCACGGTCCGCCAAAGCATGGATCAAGAGCGTTTGAGCACTCGCGGGCAACTCGGACATTGAGGATGCCACCGCCTCCAGAGCCTGCCGCTCGTGAATATCTCTAACCACAGCCACCGCCGCAATCTGGAGTTGTCGGTCCTCGCTCTTGAGCGATGCGGCAAGATCGGAAATGGTCGGCTTCTGCGCCGCCAGCCCCTTTAAGGCGGCGCCACGAAGATGTCCCGGCAGATCGGAATCGAGCACAGCGCGGTACATCTGCGCGGCCCTGGTCGGGTCTTCACCCCCAAGCCGATCCGCGCAGTCGAGACAGGCTTCGGCAACCGCTCGGCGCACCTCTGCATCGGAATCCGACAGCGCTCTTGCGAGCACCTCGGCAGCAGCGGGGGTACCGATCCTTCCCAGAGCCAACACCGCTGCTGAAGCGATCACCGCATCAGCATCGGACATCAATGGCGCCAGAAGTGGAACGGCCTGCGGGTCACGACGCCAGCCCAGCGAATCGATCAGACCCACCTTGGTCAGGCCGGAGCTTGTGGCCAAGACGTTACGCAAGGCTTCCCCGGCCTCCGAACAGGGCATGCCTTCCAACGTATTGCGTGCAGCGTGCGAGAGTCGCTCTTCGCCCAGCAGGTTCGCCAACGCCGGGACGGATTGGGCCGTTCCGATGATACGCAGCTTGAAGCAAGCGCTGCATTTGCGGGACACGTCCGCGTCCGAC
>JAAEQG010000204.1 GCA_024231775.1 bacterium | reverse complement strand
GCGCAGCGACCGCGAGATCTTCGAGCGCTTTCCGCTGTACGTGATCCCGACCTACCCCGGCGACGAACGGCTGTTTGAGAGCGAAGCGTTTGCGACCTGGCTGGGCGACGATCTGCCGATCGTGCGCCGTACGCTGGAAGAGGTCATGGAGATGGGTGACTCGTAGGGGCGCACAAGGTGCTCTCGTCCCCGGGTCCGTACCACGTTCCCCGTCCGGATCCGTGCCGCGAAATCTCGCCCCCCGCCACCAGGCGCCGCAAGAGCCGCGACGCCTGGAATCGTACGCATCAACGGTCATAGCGATCATAGAATCGCATTCTATGAAGGATATGTCGATCACGTGTGCGTTTTTATCCCCCCTGAGAACCCGGGCGGTTCGGCACGGCGGCGCGCCGGGGCCACCGCCGCTGCCGGCGCTGAGCCTGGCCGAGGGCGACGACCTGCCGATCGTGCGCAGCACGCTGGAAGAGGCGATGGAGGTGGGTTACTCGTAGGGGCAAAGGGCACGGTGCTCCCGTCGGTTTTTGTGTCACTTCATACCATAAATCGACAGATCATAATGCCAAGACAGCATCCAGTGGCCTGAAACAGCAGCGCATGGGCTGCAAGGTTCGGCGTTCCCGATCCTCCGGCGGCCGACGAGCACCGGCAGCCGACGAGGACCGGCATTGGCCGCAGGCCCTGGTCGCCGAGGTGCGCGGACGCTCACGGACGGGTAAGAGGGGACCTTCGCTCCGGGCGCTGGCTCAAGACGGGCGCAACCGGTCGCCCGCGCGCGGAGAAGCAGGAACAATGGCGGTAACAACGAAGTAATGATGTCGTTTGGACATATTCTGCGCATAGGACCGACCTCGATCGTGCTGGGAGCGCCGGCTTCCAGCCGGCCCGGGGGACGAAGTCCCCCTTAAGACGCGAAGCGTCCATTC
>JAAEQG010000203.1 GCA_024231775.1 bacterium | reverse complement strand
AGAGAGAAGAGCGCCTTCTTCTTGGTCCCAAACACGTGCAGCGTTTCCATTGTGGAGCCCTTGCAGGACACTATACGAGAGGACGACGCCCCTGTGGCGCTGGTTACGTCGGCCCCAGCATCGTCGTCGTCATCCTCGACCGGCGGTCGCTGAGCCACAATGATGCAGGTCTCGGGAAGGTAGCTTCGATAGTAGCGCAGCTTGGCGACGATGGCCAGGAATGCGGCCTGCACCTTTGTCTTCCGTTCCATCTTCTCCAGGAACAACTCGGCTTCCTCCAGTCGCATTTCTGCTATGGCCTCCGCCAGGCGTTCGGCAACCACCGCGTCGGAGTACAGCGCGCGGTACCGCAGGTACTTCCTTGTCAGCACGGCAATCCAGGTTCCCGCAACCGACAAAAGTAGCAGTGCCGGCACACCCACAATCCACCACAGATGGCGTAGGATGACGGACACGCACCGTCCGGTGGAGGGTACGTAGCCACGCGGACAACTAGCGCAGTTCATGCCCACGATGGTCGTCGTGGCTTCGACGTCACCCCAGAGTTCGCCGTCGAAGCCGTTGAACCGGAAGACGTCCCGAAAGGACGCCGTGCAATCCGTCGCTCGCACGCCGCGCGGCGCGTACAACACGACTGCCGTCTTGTTGCTGCTGTCATTGTACTTGGACGACGACGACGCCAGCAGTCGCGTGCCATTTACAATGACCTCGCTTCCGTCTGCGGCGAGCAACGACCCCCGAGTGGGGAGGCCGGTTACGTAGATGTCCACCACCGCAGAGTCGCCGTCCGATACCCGCAGGGGCAGTGCGGTGGTCGGGTGGTGCTCGTGGTCATAGGCGAGTGGTCCCACTGTATATCCGAACACCTTGGGTGCGTCGTTGACTGGCATGACGTCGAAGGCGACCGTGACCACGTTGGATGAGCGGAGCATGTCCCCCACGCAATCGCTGGCTACTATGCTGAGGACATCCGCCGTGTCGTTTTGACCGTGCGTGTCCGCGTCTGGCGTGTAGCGGAAGGCGAAGGGCTCCGTGACGACGCCGGCGGGTCGGTCGGTAACACCCGTGACCATCACCGCCTCAATCTCGTTGGATTGTGCCCAGAGACACGTGTTCAGCTCGACGCGGACGTCGCGCGTCCTCCACGGCGACGTACAAAGGCGCTCGGCGAAGATGTGGTACACGCCCCCCTTCGTCGTCGCGGGGCCCGCCCACAGCGTAGCCCATCCGCCGCCGCCGTGCGCTGGCGCCAGCGCACGGACACGCGTGACGGCTCCGGCCCCCATGTTCTCGTAAACAAGCACTCCCGTCACGTACACTGCCGTGGTGACGCGCAGGTGCATCCACTCGGTGTAAAAGTAGTCGGGGTCCCTGCTGACGCAGGCGTTGGTGGGACTTGCGGGGCACCAGGCCAGCATCGAGTCACCGAACACCCGCTGGAGCTCGGGTCGAGGCGGACCCACGAGCTGCGTGGCGAGCCAGGCATCGCCCAGGTACGGCGGCAGTTCCGAGCTGATGTTCACCACCTCTGCCACCCACTGATACACGTGCTGCACGGTGGGCTGGAGGTCCCTGAGCATCCTTCCGTTGACACGTAGCGTGCCTCGCGTGGGCAGCTGCGTGATCTGCAATACGGCGTAATCGCCCGCGTCGATGTCCACCGCGGACACGGTGAAGTCCACGTATCCATCCTCCAGTAGTGCCAGCGCCGTAGCGGGGCTCGCGGGCGCGCCATTCAGGTGCACCTCCGGTGCGTCGTTTGTGGCGTCGATGCGCACCGTCACTGTACCGTTCCGCGCCGACGCGTACGTTGTCAGCAGCAGCGTTTCGCGGACCGTGTACTCAAAGGTGGCTGTACCCACAGCGTCCTGGTGCGGCATGAAGTACACGGCGTTGAAGTCCAACAGGGTAAATGGCGCCCGCAGGATGGGTGTCGCCGGCACGGGTCCAAGGGCGGCCGCGTTCTCCATCAATACGAGCAGACTACCGTGGAGGGGCAGCGACAAAACTGTCGGTATCAGGGTGCTGCCGTCCAGATCGCTTCCCGGCAACCGGACCAGCACCCCCACGTCCTCCTCGCAAGCGAAAAACAAGTCGTCCGCAACGGGGCGGTGGTTGTACTCAATCCGCAGCGTGCCGGTCGTGTTACCCGTTGCAGCTGCATCGTGTGTCACCACCACGGTGTACTGCACCACCTGCACACCGTCTCCAACCTCCACCAGTGCGTGCTGGGCGGGCGGTACCGTCACCGGCGCAGCCATGGGCACACCCTGCACCAACACGGTGCCCGTTACGATACGCACGGTGGTGTTGGCGTTCAACCACAGTGCCTCAGTCAACAACACCGTGCTGCCAGGGGCGGGGCTCAGCACAACGACAGCTGGCGCCACGGCGCTGCCTACGGGGGCGGCGTCGACACTGTAACGTGGGAATTCCGTCCACCTGTGATCGACGTTGCCGAGCACTAGTGAGGAGGACGACGCGGCGGTGTCATCAAAACACCACTGTTGCGCAGGTCCCGCGGCGGCACTGTGTGGCAAATGTTGGCGATAGGTACCGCGGACGGTTGACGCCGTTCTGAAGTGCGTCCACACCCGTACCTCGTCCAGCAGCCCAATGAACGGAAGCACAAAAGCATTTTGCTTCGCAGTCCCTGTCTGCAGCTGTCCGAGCACGAGGCTGGCTCCGAGTTTCTGGTGCAACGACATCCGTGTAACGGGCGAGTAGCGTGCGTCGAAGAGCGCTTGCCCGTTCAACATGAAGAGTAGCCTGCCAGACGTCAGGTTGACGGAACAGGCGAAGTGATCCCATCGATTGCCGCAGTAGTACTCCGGAATAGAGATTGGCGTGCCGTCGGGGTCTGCAGTTTGTGCGAACAACAGCTCATTCATAATGCTCACGCCGCCGGTGAGCATCGCGAACCACTCGAGGAAGCCCGGCATGGCAATGGAGATCACTGCTGCCAGGGCGGGGTTCTGGCACCGGATCCACATCTCCACCGCGAACGCCCTGGCTTGCACCAACTCGTCAAACGGGTGGCTGTACCCCATGCCACCGCCGTCACCAGAAAAGGAGAGGGAAAGGCCACCGGCACGCATCAACAGTGGCGTGCCGGTTGCATCGCCGAGGCGTACCAAGAGGAGGACCAGGGCACAGCCAAGTACCACCATGCTCGTTTTTCGCACAGGTCACATTTATGGTCGACCCAGGAGCTGCAGTCGCCAGCCGTTTCCGGGGGGATGGAAGAAGTGGTTACGACACCCATTCATTGGGACCGGGGTTTTCGGTCTCTCGT
>JAAEQG010000202.1 GCA_024231775.1 bacterium | reverse complement strand
CGTCGGGCGGGATCGGGTAGGGGCCGGGATCGCTTTCGTCGTCATACTCAAAGCTGACGTCCACCAAGGCTTGGGTGCCCGGCACGTCCACGTAGGGGATGCCGATGGGGCTGCCGGAACCTGGCGGCCAATCGCCGGAGCCAAAGTCGGCGTGAATGTGCACGCCCGCGCCGATGGTCGCAATATAGGCGTCCGAATTGGGGTCCACGGGCAGGGTGTCTATGGGTGTGTTCCAGACGTTGTCGGCGGGGAAAACGTCGCATCCGGCCACCTGGGGAGACGTTTGGGGCGGCCAGTCCCGGAGGATCAGCGGCAGGTAGATGCGGCTCACCGCCTCCCACACGCTGATATAGTTCGTCCGGGTCTCGCTGTCGCTGCCCGCCGTGCCGCTGACGGTCAATGTGACGGTGTACGCGCCGATCGAGGTATAGGTGTGCGCGGGACTGTCCAGTGTGCCGGTCGTTCCATCGCCAAAACTCCACAGGGTGGTGGTATAGGTCCCGCTGGATGTGTTGGTGAACGTCACCGTCAGCGGCGGTGGTCCGCTCCGTGGCGCGGCGGTGAACGTCGCCTGTTGCGGGGACGGGGTCGCGTTCAGGTTGGGGGAGATGGCGCAT
>JAAEQG010000201.1 GCA_024231775.1 bacterium | reverse complement strand
GGCTCCCTGGCAGGTGTTTGTCGGCGGGCTCGTGGCGTTCGCCATTGCGTGCGGCATTGGTCTGCTGTTCATCGCCCTACGCGGCTGGCCCATTATGGGCCTGGGCGTGCTGGGCTTGTTGGGCGGGTTCTTCTACACCGCTCGACCCGTCGGGTACAAGTACATCGCTCTGGGCGATGCGCTGGTCTTCATGCTGATGGGCCCCCTGATGGTGATCGGCACGTACTTCGTCCTGACCGATTCGTACAGCCATTCCGTGCTGATCGCCAGCTTGCCCGTGGGGTGTCTGGTTGCGGCGATTCTACACGCCAACAATATGCGGGACATTCAGCATGACCGGGATGCGCAGGTCCGCACGGTCGCCAACCTGCTCGGGCACGATCTCTCACGCCTGGAGTACTACATTCTGGTCGGCGGGGCGTACGTGGCGGTGCTGGGGATGATCGTCGGTGGTCTGGTCAGTCCCTGGGGTTTGCTCGTGTTCGCGACTGCGCCGCTGGCGGCCAAGAACTTCCGGCGGGTCGTGCGCAGCCAACCTCAGCAGCCTGAGACCATCGCGACGCTCGACGTGCAGACGGCCCAGTTGCACCTGGCGTTTGGATTGCTCTTCTCGTTGGCTATCCTGCTCGGAGCGTTGCTCTGATGAAGACGGTGTGGATG
>JAAEQG010000200.1 GCA_024231775.1 bacterium | reverse complement strand
GGTGAACGACGAGTACGAGGTCTTTGGTCAGCGGGTGAATGCAGCCACCGGCGCCGAGGTCGGACCGAACGACTTTCGCCTGAGTGACATGGGGCCGGACGGGGACACAAACTACAAGGCTATGGACCCGGTGGTGGTCTATAACAGCACTGACAACGACTATATGGTGGTGTGGCGGGGCGACGATGATACGGATGAACTGGTCGATAACGAGTACGAGATCTTTGGTCAACGGGTGGACGCGGCCACCGGCGCCGAGATCGGCGATGACCTGCGCTTTAGTGACATGGGGCCGGACGGGGACACAGAGTATGGAGCTACTGACCCGGCGATGGCTTACAACAGCACCAATAACGAGTACCTGCTGGTATGGGAAGGTGACGACGATATTGCCCCACTGGTGGAAAACGAGAGTGAGATCTTTGGACAGCGGGTGAACGCGGCCTCCGGCGCTGAGGTTGGGGCAAACGACTTTCGTCTGAGCAACCTGGGACCGGACGGAGACCCGGATTACGATGCCTCCTATCCTGCAGTGGCTTACGACAGCACAGACAACGAGTATCTGGTGGTGTGGGAGGGTGACGACGATACCGTACCACTGGTGGAGAATGAGTGGGAGATATTTGGACAGCGGGTGGACGCGGCGACTGGCGACGAGATCGGGGGAGACCTGCGCTTGAGCGACATGGGACCGAACGGGGACTCGGACTATTACGCTGGCGACGCAGTAGTGGCTTATGGCAGCACTGCTGGCGAGTACCTGGTGGTGTGGTGGGGCGACGACGACACCGCTCCGTTGCTAAAGTATAAATACGCGATCTTTGGTCAACGGGTGGACGCGGCCTCCGGCGTCGAGGTCGGGAGCAACGACGTTCGTCTGAGCGACATGGGGGCCGACCTGGACTATGACGCCCACGAGCCAGCAGTGGCTTACAACAACACCAACGACGAATACCTGGTGGTGTGGGCAGGTGACGACAACACGGGTGGACTGGTGGACGACGAGTTCGAGATCTATGGTCAGCGGGTGGACGCGAGCACCGGCAAAGAGATTGGGGTGAATATACGTTTCAGTGATATGGGGCCGGACGGGGACGCCGACTATGACGCCCATTCCCCGGCAGTGGCCTATAACAGCACAGGCAACGAGTACCTGGTGGTGTGGGCGGGTCACGACCGCCACCCCTCGTTGCTGATAAGTGAGTACGACATCTATGCTCAACGGGTGGACGCTGTCAGTGGCTTTGAGATCGGCGACGATTTTCGCCTGAGCAATATGGGGCCGGATTGGAATACAAATTATAGAGCCAAAGAACCGGCGGTGGTCTATAACAGCACCGCCAACGAGTATCTGGTGGTATGGTCCGGCGACGACGATACGACTCCCCTGGTGGACAACGAGTATGAAATCTTTGGACAGCGAGTGAACGCAGAGACCGGCGCTACAGTAGGAGAGAACGATTTCCGCTTGAGCGATATGGGGCCGGACGGGAACGTGAACTATGGCGCTTATGAGCCACAAGCGGTCTACAACAGCATCAATGGCGAATACCTGGTGGTCTGGTCGGGCGATGATAGCACCAGCGAGGAAAGTGAAATCTATGGACAGCGGGTGAACGCAAGCACCGGCGTCGAGGTGGGGAGCAACGATTTTCGCCTGAGCGATATGGGGCCGGACGGGGATAACAACTATAGCGCCTTTTCCCCGGCGGTGGCCTATAACAGCACGGACGGTGAATACCTGGTGGTGTGGTCCGGCGACGACAACAGCGCCCCACTGGTAGAGGGGGAATATGAGGTCTTTGCCCAACGGATAAACGCGGCGAGCGGCGCCGAAGTGGGAACGAACGACTTTCGCCTGAGCGATATGGGCCCAGACGGGGACCCAGGTTATGACACTGCCCTCCTGGCAGTGTCATACAACAGCACCGACAACGAATACCTGGTGGTCTGGCAGGGAGAT
>JAAEQG010000199.1 GCA_024231775.1 bacterium | reverse complement strand
CGACGTCGCCGATGCCATCGACCCCGAGCGCCTGTCCACCAGCGGCGAGATATTGACCCTGACCGCTGCATGGCTGGCGAGACGGTAAAAATCAAAGGAACGTCCCAAGCCCGCCACATCTCCAGGTGGCGGGCTTTGTAGGGCGGTTTGGCAAACCGCCATTGGTCGGATAACGTGCAACTCTGCTTGCCTACCGACCTACTTTGCAGGAGATAAGAAATGACAAAATACACCTTGCCCCTCCTTCTAGCCATCCTGCTGGCCGCGAATGGCTGTGCGCCTGTCGGTCCGCCTACCGGTCCCTCCCTGGGCGACACCAAGACTCGCCCCAACGACGGCGCGGTGATGGTCCATGTCCCGGCGGGCGAGTTCGAGATGGGCACTGCTGGCATACCGCTGGAACACCCGGTGCACACTGTGACGCTGGACAGTTTCTGGATCGACCGCACCGAGGTCAGTAACGCCCAGTTCCAGCAGTGCGTGGAAGCAGGCGAGTGTGAGGACCCTACGTGCTGGAAAGAAAATGATCTTGTTCGGGACAACGAAGACTTTGGCGGACCGGAACAGCCCGTGGTGTGCGTGAACTGGTACCAGGCGCGGGATTATTGCGAGTGGGTAGGAGGACGACTGCCGACCGAGGCAGAGTGGGAATACACCGCGCGTGGGCCGGATGGGCTGACGTATCCCTGGGGCAACGAATT
>JAAEQG010000198.1 GCA_024231775.1 bacterium | reverse complement strand
CCCGACACGCGGCTGTTTGTCGGCGGCAACAACCGCGTACCGCAGGCGATCTTCGGAACGCCCGAGATACGACAGATGTATCTGCGCCGCGTGCGGACTCTGATGGATGAACTGCTCAAACCGCCGGACACGCCGGCCGAGGAATTGCACTACGAGCCTCGGATCGACGAATTGGCGGGTCGGATCGCCCCGGACGCGGCGCTGGACGCCGCCAAGTGGAACTCGCATGCCTGGGGCAACGGTTCGACAAGCTCCTGCTGTCCCCAGTCGTTGTGGGAGGCGGTAGACGAACTGAAGAAAGTCTATCTGCCCGAACGGCGTATCCAGCTCTACTACGGCCTGGCCCCGGGAGCGAACGAACTGCCCGACGCCCCGCCGGACCGCGCAATGGTCTTCTTTGGTGAGATCGAGGCTAGCCCCGCCAGTGGCGATCAGGACGAGGAGTATATCCAACTGCTAAACACCATGAGCGTCGCGGTGGACATCTCCGGCTGGGCCCTCAGGACAGGACTCGAGACGCCCGAGCCGATCTTCACATTCCGGGGCGGCACCGTCATCCCGGCCGGCAGCGCCCTCTACCTGGCGGCCAGCCGACCCGCCTTCCGCGCCCGTCAATCATCTCCCACGGGTGGTCAGGCGCTCTTCGTGGTGGGTGACTATGCCAGCCGACTCTCCGCACGGGGTGAAACCCTCGAGCTAACCAGCCCGGAAGGCGTACGCATCGCCCTGGCCAATACACCGGCCCTGCCCAGCAACACCCAACTGTCCCTGCGCGTTACCGAGTTAATGTACAACCCGCCGGCACTGCCCGGTGACACATTTCCGGAGCAGGAATATGAGTACGTGGAGCTGAAGAGTATCGGCGACGAGGAACTCAAACTGGTGGGGGTCCACTTCAATGTGGGTATCGCGTTCGACTTCACCGGGAGCAACGTCGTCACACTGGGGGCGGGCGAGCACGTACTCCTGGTCAGAAACGTCGCGGCATTCACCGAACGCTATGGCGATGGGCTGGCGATCGCAGGTGAGTACACGGGCTACCTGGACAACGGCGGTGAATCACTCCGACTGGAAGACGCCCAGAACGAGAGTATCCTGGATTTCACCTACAACGACGCCTGGTATCCCGGCACCGATGGGGAAGGCGCTT
>JAAEQG010000197.1 GCA_024231775.1 bacterium | reverse complement strand
GCGGGTATGTCCACAAGGTGGTTCCAGTCGCCGCCAACCAGACCTCACCGGTCGCCCAACCACTCCCCGTCCAGTACCAACCGTCCGCACCCCGCTCTATCTGGACGTCGACCCAATCGAGGGCCGCCGGTGATTCTGTCGCCGCCGTTCCTTCAAAAGGCGGCACGGCGGTATGGGCGCTGCCTCCGGCAGGAGACGTGATCTCTGTATCCACGGGCGCAAACAGACACCAACTCAAAAAGTCGAGCACCCGGGCCATCACGGCGGGCCGCTGGGCCGGTCTGATCGTCTCAAAAGGGAATCCAAAGTAAACCAGTCGCTCGCAACTATCGGCGGCAGCATACTGGACCGCTGCCGTCCCTCCCAGGCCGCCACTGTAAGCCAGCGCCCCCGTGGAGCCGTTGACCGGCGCAAGCTGATCCGGGTAGTCGGCGTCGTACATCCCCGGCGCGTCAAATTGGAACGGCCCCAGTCCATCAAAGATGGAACCCGCGACCGGGACAACCTCATAGGTCCCGGCGTCGTCCCCGGCATAGTCGGCCCGCAGCACACCGTTGTAAAAAGTGGGATCGTCTCCCTCATAGTCCAGATGCCAGCCCACCTCCGTACCGCTCAAAAACAGCGCTCCCTCGTTCCCCATAAAATCCGCAAGCAACACCCGCTCCGCCGCGTCCAGCGTCTCGTCGAGGGTCGATTCCTCGCCCAGAATCCAGTCCACCAACGCATAATCGTTCAGGCTCACCAACTCGTCCCGGACCGCCTCGTTGCTGGCGCTGTCAAAGGGGTAATCAATCGCCTCTCCGTGCTGAATCGTGTAATCGTAGCGGTTCATCCGATCCAGGAACATGCGCATGTTGTACCCCTCCACCGGGTCGGTTTCGGCTACGATCATCGTGTGGTTGAGACGGTCAAAGCCGTTGACCAGCAGCGTCCCGGCGTCGAGGCCCGCGCGGACCGCCTGGGTCTCGGTGGGGAAGGATTCGCCGCCGTCGTTGGTGGCGCTGACGCGGATGAAGAGCAGCGACGTGGGAGAAAAGGTGTAAGCAGTGGTCGCGGTTACGGCTATGCCGTTCGACCAGCCCAGGCCGCCGGTGCTGGTGTACACCCGGTAGCCGGCGGCCGCGTCGCCGACCAGGCCAATGGCATCGGTGGGAGATGGCTGCCAGGAGACCCGCACCCGCCCGCCGCCCACATTCTGGACCGCCAGGTGAGTCGGCGGCTCTGGAAGTTCGACCAGGTCCATCCCAAAGTAATGGACGATGCCCTGGTAGAATGCGCGGGCGACCAGCATGTTAAAGCGTGGGTCCTTGAGCGAGTCGGTGTCGTCCGGGTGATCGTGGAAGGCAATCTCGACCAGCGTACCCGGCATCCGCACCGTGGGGTCATCGTCCCACAACAGACGCAGTTCACCAAAGTTCGCCTGTTTTTCCCCCCGGTCGACCCAGACGGGGTCCCATCCGGCCTGGATGTCGTGCACCAATTCGGTGTGGATGGCGTGCCGCAATTCCAGGCTGCCCTCGGTGCGAGCGAGATCCTCGCCATTGTGCACATAGCTCTCTGTGCCGCTGGCCGTATACTGGTAACCGCTAAAGCCGTTGGTGTGCCAGGAGACGTAGACGGCATCGTCGCCGGTGTTGGCGTGCTCCCAGCGGGCGTAAATGGGCCGGGCCGTCACGTCGCCTGGCGGCATGTCCATCCCCATCCGTTGGGTATAGTAAAAGGCAGCCACCTCCCACCAGGGTTTGTTCGGTGGGGAGGGGGCGGCGGTCTCGATGCCAGACAGGTCATCAAAGACACCGCCGCCAAAGCGGACTGCGTCGGCGATGACGACCCGCCCGGCCTGGGTCGAGAGATTGTCGAGCGTGACCGTGGCGACCTCCCCACCCCG
>JAAEQG010000196.1 GCA_024231775.1 bacterium | reverse complement strand
GACGCCGCCGACGCCCTCCCCCGAGAGGCGATGCGATCGCAGCTCGTCACCTTGGCGCGCGGGCTTACTGACGGAGCCGTCGATGACCACATCTACCGGATCTGCGCCGCGGTGCTGAGCGGGCAGCGGGCGCAGAACACGCGCCTCATGAAGGGCCTGCAGAGAATCGGCGAGGGGATCTTTACCGCCGATGACTGGCAGTGGCTCAGCGAGCCCATCCCCGCCTTGTACCAGGCCGCTGGCGAGAATGGCCATCGCAACGGAACGAAACGCTGACGAGGGCCGAAGATGCCTTGGGACAACCGGCGAAAAAACCTACGTGAACGCTTCGATAACGCGATGCGGGCGGAGATCTCCAGTCTGCGTTTCCGCGAGCGGTTCGACCCGGTAATGATTGCTCTGGTGGCTCTGGTTTTCGCGGTCCTCACATGCGCGATCTTGATCGCGGTGGAGGTCGGGCGCCGGGCCGGGCGCTTCAATCCCCCCGCCGAGTTCCGGCCGGTACCCGACGAGCGGATCCTTACCAACCTGCGTCACGATCTGGCGGAACAGCCGCTGGCCGCCGCAGCCTACCACGCCCCCGAAAAAGCCTTGTTCATCGCCCGCAAGGGCGGCCTCATCCACCGCTACGACCCGGAGACCGGGCTATGGTCCGAGGAGCGGGCGTTTGCAGACGCATCTCTCGTAAAGAGCAACGAGCTGTACCTGCGCTCTGGCTGCGGTGCGGACCCCCAGTCCCGCCACCGGATGTCGTGCGCCGACCCCGAGTCCCTCTGGCTCGTCGGAAAGAACGGCGGTCTTGTGCAGCGCCGTAGGCGCGGCGACTGGCGGGTTCTCCTGAGCGAGCCCCCCTTCATGGGCACCGACGAGCAGCTGGTGGAAGGCGACGCTCTAATCAGTGCCGCAATCTCCGACGACGGCCAATGGCTGCTCTTCGGAACGGAGCACCAGGGAGTGGGCCTTTACCACGTACCACACGGGGAGTGGGTTTCCACCGAACCTGTGGTCAGCGAGCTCGAGGGCAAGCCCCAACCTGAGGTTCGCCATCTCCGCTGGTGGAAGGGTCAGTTCTGGATCGGCACCCCACGGGGTCTGTTCTCGCTTAAGCCCGAACGATCCCGACCCCGGGCCATCCCGGCAGGTGACATCGCCGGTAGCGTCCTGGCGCTGGAAGTCGAAAAAGGGCGAAATGGGCGTCTACTGGTGCTGGAAGAGAAGCTCCGCTGCAGTAATGGTCGTGGCTGCCTGCGGCTGTCGACCCGGGGCGGTTTCCCGTCCAGCTGGACGAAACTCTTCGACGAGTGCTACCTTCTGGATCCCCAGGTCAAGCTCGCCGACTTCTTCTTCGCCGACCTGCAAGATGGTGAGGTGGTTGTTGCCGGTACACCCGGCGTCTTCGCCTACGATCCCGAGTTGCATTCCTGGCGTCTGCTCGACGACAAGTCCGTCCTCTCGGTGTGGAAGAGGCCGGGGGGCGGGGGTTTCTATTACGGCTATGAAGGCGGAGCGGGACTCGTAAAAGAGGGTAAGGATCCGG
>JAAEQG010000195.1 GCA_024231775.1 bacterium | reverse complement strand
CAACCGCGAGCGGATCGGCCCTTAGGAACTAGGGGGCAGAAGTGTGTGGGACAGGCAATTCAACCTGTCAGACTGGTTTGCACTCGCTGAGCAGACCGACTGGAAAGTCGGTCCCACACGGATCGTGTCTTCCGCAGGATGGCGGGTGACATGGGCAAGCTTGCTTGCCCGTGGATGCTCGACGCGGCGCAGGGTTGTGGCCAAGCCCATCGCCCCGGAGGGGCGCACGGTTATAGCCAGGGGTGAAGCGCAGCGCAACCCCTGGAATCCGAACCACCCAGCGCACCCGCCCCGGTAGGGGCGGAGGACAACGAAGGCACAAGAACTCCCGGAAGACAAAGCGACCGGCTCGCGTACGTAGTATTCGACGTGCGCCCGTGCCCTTTCAGGGCACCAATAGGGTCAGGGTGTTCTGGTCCAGGGGTTCCCCCTTGACTTGCGGCATAGCCGCAGCTCAAGGATTCACCCCTGGCTAAGTGCCTTGGCCCCGTTGGGGCCGATCGGACGTACTGATCGAACCTCGACGCGTCTGATAGAGCCCACAACGGCCGGGGCAGGTGGGACACTCGCTTAGCCCGTCGAGCTCCTCCCGGCTACGAATCGTCCTACTTGGCCAACTTCCTGGGAGGAGAACCATGAGTGCAAACCAGCGTGAATCCGCGGCTGAATCGGAGGCTAATGTTGGGTGTCTCTGGCAGAACGTCTGATCGGCCCTCATCCGCCGGCGGCGGGTGGCCATGAAGGATCGCCGGGGGCGGGTGGCATGGGCAAGCTTGCTTGCCCGTGGGTGTCCGGCGCGCCGCACGGGTGAGCGAAGCTCACCCATGCCACCCACCAGAGGCTGTTCCGGCGCCGGGTGCCATGCTCATCCCGAAGGGTGAGCATGCCGCCGGTCTAATCATGCCTGTCCAGCCGTCACGCTCTGCCAGGTCAACGTCCGCAGGTTGAACAGGGCGTGCAGGACGATCGGGCCGAGCAGGCACCCGGAACGCTCGTACTGAATCCCGAGGATCACGCCGAAGAGGATCATCGCCGGCACCACGTGCATCTGGGTCGAGTGGGCCAGCCCAAACCACACCGCGGGGATGAGCAGGGCTAGCCAGCGCTTGCGCAGCAAACGCAAGAGCATGGACTGGAGAACGCCGCGGAAGAAGCACTCCTCCGCCACAGGGGCGATCACTGCGGCACCGATCCAGAGCGCGGCAGGCGCCCACGATGGTTCGGAAGGGTCGCGCAGGGCTTCGATTACCTGATGTTCGTTGAACGTGTAGGCGGGGTCGAAGAACTGGAACATCCACTTCGTAGCGACCGCAGTCACCTCGCACAGCGCCCCGGCGGCGAACAGGTAGAGCACAGCCCCGCCTACCGGGCGGACCACCTCTCCGTTGCCCCAGAGAAAGCGGGGCGCTCCGCCGCGGTAGTGCTCCGCAGCCACCCACAGACACAGGGCGGCTCCGACCAACTGGGCCAGACTGTTCGCGCTGAGTCCGGCTGCCTCCGAGGGTGCCGCCCCGCCTCGGGCTCCGAGCACGGCTCCAAACAGCGCCGACGCCAGGATGAACCCGATGATCGGGACTATCGCCGCCGTACCGCTGATCCGATGGCGGCGCAGGGGGGCACCCACGAAAGGGTCGCTGCCGTGTCGGCGCGCGTGCCGCAAGACCGCCACCGTGGTCACGCCCAACCCGAGATAGAGGATGGCTGCGGCGGCGCGCTCCGCGATGTCGGGCGACAGGCTGGCGAGCAACATGTTGAAGGTCGGGCTGTAGGTCACTAAACTGCATCCGTGCCAAGATCGGAGACCAGCGGTGCCCAGTGTATTGGACCAGATCGTCGAAACCAAGCGCCGCGAACTGGAGAGCCAGAGGTCGGTCTTGCCAGAGGAGGAGTTGGCGCGGTCCGCCCGGGCTGCGCCGCCGCCACGCGACTTCTTCGCCGCCGTCACCCAGCCGCACCGGATCAGCCTGATCGCGGAGATGAAACAAGCCTCGCCGTCGGCAGGCGTCATCCTGGAGAGGTACGATCCGCAGGACCTCGCCCGCAGGTATCACGCTGCTGGGGCTGCGGCGCTCAGTGTGTTGACTGATGAAACTTGGTTTGGCGGGCGACTCGAGCATGTTGAACAGGTCCGGACGGTTTGTCCGCTTCCGGTATTGCGCAAGGACTTCACCCTGGATCCGTACCACGTGTACCAGGCCCGGTCAGCCGGAGCGGATGCCGTGCTGCTGATCGCCGAGGTGCTGGCCCTCGAGGACCTCGAGAAACTGGCGGGTTTGGCGGGTGAGCTGGGCATGACCACTCTGATCGAAGCCCACAGCCCGGAGTTGCTGCTGGCGGTTGCGGGCCACGTCGGACGACTTGGCGGGCGGGTATTGCTGGGGATCAACAACCGGAACCTGGCGATCCAGCAGACCGACATCAATACTACCATCGAACTCGCTCCGCGCGTCAGCGGCGTCGCTCCGTTAGTCTCCGAGAGCGGGATCCGCACGCGCGATGACGTACTGGCGGTGCAGCACGCCGGGGCTGCCGCGATTCTCGTCGGAGAGTCAATCCTGCGGGCGGACAACATCGAGTCGAAGATTCGCCATCTCCTGGGAGCATGTGAGTGACCGCACGCCTCAATGAAGGACCGACCGAAGTCAGCCGCCAGCCTCGGCCCGCGAGTAGATCCGCGGGGAACGACGGTGTGGCTGCGACCTGCAACGTCGCTCACCATCTGGGGATCATGGCGGAGCGGGTTCCCGATCAGCGAGCCCTGATCCTGCCATCACCGGGTGCCCGCGGCAAACGCGGCGGGTATGTCGCCCTGACCTTCCGGGAGTTGGAGGCCCACGCCAATCGATACGCGAATGGTCTTAGTAGCCACGGTCTGGAGCGGGGCACGCGGGTCTTGGTCATGGTTCGACCGGGGCTGGAGTTCATCGGGCTGATCTTCGCCTTGTTCAAGATGGGGGCGGTTCCGATCTTGATCGATCCGGGGATGGGCGCGGGGCGGTTGCTGGATTGCATCCGCCAAGTCCGTCCCGAAGCGTTCATCGGGATTCCGCTGGCCCATGTGGTGCGCGTCTTGCGCAGAGCGCCGTTCGCGAGCGTTAAGCAGGTCGTCACCGTGGGGCGGCGGTGGTTCTGGGGAGGGGCGACTCTGAGTGGGCTGGCTGCCCAAGCGTCCGAACAGTATGCAGTGCAGACCACCCAGGCGGACGAGACCGCCGCCATTCTCTTCACCAGCGGCAGCACCGGACCGGCCAAGGGTGTCGTCTACACGCATGGAATGTTCGACGCCCAGGTCCTCGCCATTCGGGACCAGTACGGTATCAAGCCCGGTGAGGTTGACCTGGCTGCCTTTCCCTTGTTTGCCCTGTTCGGAGAT
>JAAEQG010000194.1 GCA_024231775.1 bacterium | reverse complement strand
CCTGACGACCATCCTGCTCGGCGATTATCGGGCTCTCGGCAATCTAGGCCTTTCAGGCTATGGAGTATGCACCCCGGCGCTCCGATCTCCTGGCTGCAGGTACATTCGTGGCTTCGCCACTCTGAACAGTTTGGAGATAGAACCAATGACACTCGGCAAGAAACTAGTGACCTCCTTCCTGGGTTGCGGGCTGATTCCTCTCGGGGTTGTGGCCTACATGAGTTACTCCACCGCCAACAGCGGGATGGAGACCATCAACCAGCGCGGCGAGCAGGGGCTGGAGAAAAACGCCTTTAACCAGCTCGTGGCGCTGCGCGAGGTGAAGAAGGCCCAGATCGAGACGTACTTTGGCGAGCGCGAGGGGGACATGGGCGTACTGGTGGAAACCGTCAGCACGCTGCGCGAGGAGGCACTCAACAAGCTGAAGTCCCTGCGCGAAGTGAAGAAGCGTCAGGTCGAGACCTACTTCTCCGAACGCCAGGGGGACATGGGCGTGCTGGTGGAAACCGTCGACACGCTGCGCGCGGAGGCGTACAACAAGCTGATCGCCGTCCGCGAGATCAAGAAGACGCAGATCGAAAGCTACTTCAAGAAGTTGGTGCTGGAGATGGAGATGGTCGCGCGGAGTCAGGACACGTCGACGCTGTTCGCCAAGCTCAAGCAGTACCACATCGACACCGACACGAAGCCGGATGGCCCCTATGACGTGACCACCGCGGAGTACCAGAAAATCTGGGAGGAGGAAGGCCGGAACGTTCTTCAATACTTCAAGGAAAGCGGCGTGTACGACGTGTTCATGGTCTGTACCGCACACGGGCACGTCATGTACACCTGCACCAAGGAGTCCGATCTGGGCACCAACCTCGGGCACGGACCCCTGAAAGACAGCCATCTGGCCGGACTCTGGAACAAGATCAAGGAAAAGGACGGCCGGGCCATCGTCGATTTCGAGCCCTACGCCCCCAGCGGCGGCACTCCGGCCGGCTTTGCGGGCGCGCCGATTCGCGACGAAAGCGGCCAGATGTACGGCATGATGGTCGTCCAAATCCCGCTCGACCACATCAACTCCATCATGCAGACGCGGGCGGGACTGGGCGAGACCGGCGAGACCTACCTGGTCGGCCAGGACCAGCTCATGCGCTCGGACTCCCTCCTCGATCCGGAAAACCACACTGTCGCCGCGTCCTTCAAGGACCACTCGAAGGGCAGCGTAGACACCGCGGCCTCGAAGGCCGCTTGTGCGGGCAAGACCGCTGCTCAGGTGGTCTTGGACTACAACGACAATCCCGTGCTGAGCGCCTACACGCCTGTGGACATCGGCGGCGTAACCTGGGGGCTACTGGCCGAGATCGACGTGGCCGAGGCCTTCTGCCCCAAGGACGCGAACGGTCAGTACTTCTTCAAGAAGTACGCCGATATGTACGGCTACTACGACCTGTTCCTAATGAACCCGGACGGATACTGCTTCTACACCGTCTGCCAGGAAGCGGAGTACCAGACCAACCTCGTGAGCGGCAAGTACAAGGACTCGGGGCTGGGCAAGGTCACCCGCGCGGCGCTGGCGAGCAAGAAGTTCGGCTTTGCCGACTTCGAGCCCTACGCACCGAGCAAGGGCGCGCCGGCCGCGTTCGTTGCCCAACCCGTGCTGGGGGCCGACGGTGCGCCGCAGGTCATCGTCGCGCTGCAGCTGCCGCTCGAAGGGGTCAACCGCATCATGAGCGTGCGCGACGGCATGGGTGAGACCGGGGAGACCTACCTGATCGGTCCCGACAAGCTGATGCGCTCGGACTCCTTCCTCGATCCCGAGAACCACACGGTAGCTGCTTCCTTCGCCAATCCATCCAAGGGTTCAGTGGATACCGATGCCGCAAGCGCAGCCCTTGCGGGCAAGAGCGAGGAGAAGGTCATCCTCGATTACAGCGGCAATCCGGTGCTAAGCGCCTACACGCCGGTCGATGTGTTCGGTACACGCTGGGCGCTTATTGCCGAGATCGACGTGGCTGAGGCCTACTGCCCCAAGAACACACAGGGCGAGTACTTCTTCAAGAAGTACGCCGACATGTACGGCTACTACGACCTGTTCCTGATCAACCCGGATGGATACTGCTTCTACACCGTATGCCAGGAAGCGGACTACCAGACCAATCTGGTCAATGGCAAGTACGCCGACTCGGGGCTGGGCGTGGTCGTGCGTGATGTGCTCGCGAGCGGCAAGTTCGGCTTCGCCGACTTCAGACCGTACGCGCCCAGCGCCGGCACACCGGCGTCCTTCATTGCCCAACCGGTCGTCCAAGACGGGAAGGCTGAAATAGTCGTCGCCCTGCAACTTCCACTGGATGCGGTTAACAAGATTATGGGCGTCCGCAGTGGCTTGGGCGAGACCGGGGAGACCTACCTGATCGGTTCCGACAAGCTGATGCGCTCGGACTCTTTTCTTGACCCGACGAACCACACGGTAGCTGCCTCGTTCAAGGACCCGACCAAGGGCTCCGTAGACACCGCAGCCGCCACGGCCGCCCTGGCCGGCGAGTCTGACGCCAAGATCGTCACCGACTACAACGGTAGTCCGGTGCTCAGTGCCTACGCACCCGTAGACGTGTTTGGCACACGCTGGGCTTTGCTGGCCGAGATCGATGAGTCGGAAGCTCTGGCCGCGGTGAAGGACATGCAAGCCACCAGTGCTTCGGCGGGTACCACCCTGCTCACGTGGATCGGAGGCCTGGGCGCCATCGCTGCCGTGCTGGTGACTCTGATCAGTATCGGGATCGCTCGCTCCATCAGCAAGCCGATCAACCGAATCATCGCCAATCTGAACGAAGGGGCCGACCAAGTCAACGACGCTGCCTCTCAGGTCTCCAGTGCCAGCCAGGGGTTAGCTGAGGGGGCCAGCGAACAGGCGTCGTCGCTGGAAGAGACCAGCTCCGCCCTGGAGCAGATGGCAGCGATGACGCGGACCAATGCCGAGAACTCTAAGCAGGCCAACGACCTGAGCAGCCAGGCGCGCACGGCAGCGCAAGACGGCGAGAAGACCACCGAGCAGCTCAACGGCGCCATGACCGCGATCAACGACTCGTCCAGCCAGATCAGCAAGATCATCAAGGTGATCGAGGAAATCGCCTTCCAGACCAACCTGCTGGCCCTGAACGCAGCGGTGGAAGCGGCCCGGGCCGGGGAGCACGGCAAGGGCTTCGCCGTCGTTGCCGATGAGGTGCGCAACCTGGCCCAGCGCGCCGCCGAGGCCGCACGTGAAACCACCGGACTAATCGAGGACTCGGTCAACAAGGCCAGGGAAGGCACCGAAGTGGCCGGTGAGGTGGGCAAGGCCCTCGGGGCCATCGTGGGTGACGTGAGCAAGGTCACCGACCTGATCGACGGGATCACCAAAGCCAGTGAAGAGCAGGCTCAGGGTGTGGATCAGGTCAACACGGCGGTCTCTCAGATGGATAAGGTCACCCAGCAAAACGCTGCTGGAGCCGAGGAGTCCGCCTCGGCGGCCGAAGAACTCAGCGCTCAGGCGACCGCTGTCAAGGGCATGGTGAATGAGCTCTCGGCCCTGGTCGACGGAGCAACCAAGCAGACCACGAGGTCCGCCCCGACATCCGCTACCCGCCGGGGCAAGCAACCTGATGTCCACATGGGCCATCTCAAGAAGCAGGCACACGCTGCCTCCACGCCGGTGGGTACCCCGGCGGGCGGCCACCAAGCGAAGAGCCCACAGGCCGGAGGCGGATCGTCCGGTGATGAGTTCCTGGCCCTGGATAGCGAGACGGACCTGAAGGATTTCTGACGGGAGCTTTCAATGTCATGGCTCGCGGGCGGGCGCCGGTATTGTGCTCGCTCTACCAGCGTCCGCCCCGCCTGACTACAAGAAACGCAAGCGAGCCAACGCTCGACAGACAATCTGAGGTGATACGAAATGACAACCACCCTGCTTGACGATCCGAAAACCGCCCAGATGAGCTGCGACATGGCGACCGGGATGACGAGCCATGAGGAAAGCAAGTATCTGACCTTCAAGCTGGCCGAGGAGGAATACGGCGTTGTAATCCTCAAGGTCCGTGAGATCATCGGAATCATGAGCATCACCGCGGTCCCGCAGATGCCCGCTCACATGAAGGGTGTGATCAATCTGCGCGGCAAGGTCATCCCGGTGATCGACCTGCGTCTAAAGTTCGGCCTCGAAGAGATCGACCATACCGAGCAGACTTGCATCATCGTGGTCGATGTGGGCAAGGAGATTGGCATCATCGTCGATACCGTTTCGGAGGTGCTGGACCTCAGAGGCGAGAACATCGAGCCGCCTCCGGCAATGGGCGGATCGGTGGACACCTCGTTCATCCTCGGCATGGGCAAGGTCGACGACGAGGTCAAGATCCTGCTCGACATCGACAAGGTGCTGACCACCGACGAACTGGTCGACGTGGAGTCAGCTGCGAATGCCGCCGATCAGCTGACTGCATTCGACTCGGCCGATTGACAGAGTAGCGTTCTCGTGTTTCTCAAGAGGATGTGGCACCCTCTATCGACAGGCGCCGCATCCTGCCTTAGGAACTCGGCGTCGCTGTTCCTGGCTGGTGCGTTGCACGATCTGCGGCGCAGACCTGGAGAACCCGTCACGAAGCGTACCACAACGAAAGCCACGTCAGGCTACGACTCGTGCGAACAGTGATCTGCTGCCACCATAGGACCCTCTCGCATGCTTCGACGAGCATCAAGCTCGGGAGAGGCCGCGAGGGATCTTGGTGCGTCGCCGGACGATGAGAGAAGCGATTCTCCCTCCTGCCAAAGCCCGCCAGAACCTGCTGGAATCCCACCCGAACATCGTGCGATAACTGTCAACCGGTGCCTGCGATTCCGATAATAGGGACAGATAGGCCACAGATCCAACAGTGCGACGACACGTCGTCCGCCGAGGAGGTCGCGCGTATGGTCCGGCAAACGGCCAACAACAAAGCGGACGCTTCGCCCCCCGACGCGGAGCTGACGCAAGAGCATCTTGTCTGCACGTTGCACGGAGGGCTCTACGGCTTCGAGGTTTCCAGGGTCCGATACATTAGCACAGTCGGCAGAATCTGGAGACTCCCTCTGGTCCCGGACTATGTTAAGGGGGTTACGAGAATCCGAGGCCGGCTGATTCCGTTGGTGGACCTCCGGCTGAAGCTGGGCCTGCCGGAGGCCGCGTACCACGGCCGTACGTGCGTAGTCGAGACGAAGGTTTCCGTTCCAATCGCCGTTGCCGTGGATTCTGTGGAGAGTGTGCGGCACTTCGCGGAGCGCGAAATCGTACCTGCCAGCCGCTTCGGGATGGGCATCGGATCCCGGGCCGTAACGGGTATCGTCCCCATGGAGAGCCGGTTATGTGTTCTTCTCGACCTCGACTGGATTCTGCTCGGCAGATCATCCTGTGCGTGCGGCAAGGAGGCTGCGGGTGTTGTGCGGCCGACCGTCGGCAGATCCCAGCGGTGCGAAGCCTCCAACAATGAGACGGCGGTCTCCTCCGGGTACACGGACGCTCCAAAGTCGAAGGCCCCCAAGGTGGTTGCCCTGGTGAACCGCGATGCGACCGTTGCCGCTCAATTCCAGGCGGATCGGACGATGCGCGCACTCCTGCGCTTCGCTCCGGACCCGTCGCAGAGGTTCACGTGCCGGCTCGCCCTCGTGAAGGCGTCGGATCCAGCTTGTGAGGAGCGTTTGATCGGCCTCTTAGCGAAGCCGGTCTTTGCCGGCAAACGCCGCATACCCGGTTTCCGTCCCGGAGATCCGCGCCTATCCGCGCTGGCCATCGCGCTTCTGGATATGCCGTCGACGTTTCAGACGAAGTGCGCCACCCCGGCGGTTGCAGCACTGCTGGGTCGTTCATCGGAAGACTACCGGGTCACCCACTTTCGGTACGATCTCGCGAAGCTGCGGGCAAGACATCTGGCCGAACGGATCGGAATAAGCCGTCATTATCGCCTGACAAAGATCGGCCGCCTCGTGTGCGAGACCATGGAGAACGGTTCTGTTGCAGCGGATCTGCCACGAGCACGAGTCACGATCCCGCTGCAAGCCGGGGTGTCTGCACTTTCCGCTTGACGGCAATGGCGACCTATGAACCACATAGAAAGGGCATAGAGTGGCAACGGCAACAGCACAAGAGGGTAGTCCTCATAGGCATGGGTGGCCAAGCAGGTGGGACGGGACGAGGCTGAAAGCTGGCGAGACATCTATCGATATGATAGGCGAACAGCTTCTTGGGCCAAGCCGTCTGGCTTCAAGGAGGCGGTGCTGTTATCCTCTCCATAACAAGGAGAAGTCATCGTAAGCAGAATGATCAGGGCCAGCCGAGGTGGATGAGGATCAAGGACAGGATCGAGGGGCTGATGGTGGGGGAGTCAGGCAGGGCTGATGGAGGAATACGATGGGATCTTTGTATCAGTTCACTTGCGATCACTGCTGGTTTGATTGCGGGATGGTGTCGGATCCACAGACCACCTGGGTAGTTTGAGCTATGAACCCGCCCCCCTCCAGGTTGGCCGCCCCAGAGAACGCGAAGTTGAGAAAAAGAGAGGATCACAATAGGTGGCTATCCCCATTTACACCACCTACATTCGTATGCGCTCGGTCATCTACACCATGGCATATTGGCCAGCGTGAGCGGACGGGGAGGCGTTGGTTGGTGTCAGAGGGTGGCTTGGTCGAGTTGATTGGTCTTCCAGGTGG
>JAAEQG010000193.1 GCA_024231775.1 bacterium | reverse complement strand
TGGCGAATTTCAATGGCGATGCCGGTGGTGTGCTCGACGCCGCCGACATTGTTCACAAGGTCAACAATCCCTGAGGGGGCGAGAGATACCAGACCATTTCGGAGGTGCCATGATCATGCGCAACGCCATTTTCACGGTTGCCCTGCTCGCACTGGCGACCATCACCACTGTGGGCGCCCAGGTGGGACGCACTTCCCACCTCGGGGTGGTGGACCCTCAGCCGAACTTCAACATCGACCCCAGTCATCGCGCCGTGGTCAGTCCCGACGGCCGGTCTGTTTTCCTGAGCTCGAACGGGCCGACCGCCGCGGAGCGCCAGATCATCTCCGCGCGGGTGGGCCCCGGCACTGCGCAGGTCATCTCGCGGATCAACACGGACCCGTCGAACATCTGCGAGCTCGCCGTGAGCCCCAACGGGTTGCGGCTGGTGGCGGTGGAGACCACCGGCGTGCGATTCTATGACATCAATCCTCTGACGGGAGCCCTGACGGCCAATGGAGTGACCACATTGCCAGCGGACGTGAGCCTGTCTCGGCCTGTCATCGACCCCGCTGGCACCTGGGCCTACATTGGCAGCTCGGTCGACAACCGGATCTTCGTCTGCAGCTATGGGTTCACGGGCGGTCCCACGTCCACGGCGACGGCGACCTCGAATCCCAGTGCCCAATTCCACCGTCTCGCGATCAACGATGCCGGGGCCCTGCTGCTCGCCGCCGCGATGGATCCATCGGGAAATGATGAGCTCATCGCCTACTCTGCCGGTGGCGGATCACTCACCGAGCTGGGTCACTATGACCTCTCCTCTGATCTGGGGTGGACGAGTGATCACAATCCCGTGTTGGACGGGGCGGGTGCGGCCGCCTATGTCGTCAACGCCGTGAGCAATGAGATTCACTCCATTGATCTCGGGGTTCTCTCG
>JAAEQG010000192.1 GCA_024231775.1 bacterium | reverse complement strand
TTTCAGATGATACCGTCCGCCGTGATCATCCAGATCGCGGTCGGGTTGAGCGTGCCGGTGCTGGCCGCGTTGTCGCCGGTGCTTGGAGCAGCGCGCATCAGCCCCCACCAGGCCATCGGTAACTATGGCATCGGGGCCGGGTTCGGGCGCGGTTGGCTCGACCGCCTGATGGGGCGCATTCGCTTTCTGCCCCGCCCGATGACGCTCAGCCTGCGCAACACATTCCGCCGCAAGGCGCGCGTCGTGATGACGCTGCTGACGCTCAGCCTGGGCGGTGTGATCTTTATCATGGTGATGAGCGTGGGCAAGTCGCTGAACTATACCATCGACGTGCTGCTGCAAGATTTTGGAGACGACGTATCGGTCCGTTTTGGACGCCCGTACCGCGTGGATCGCCTGGTCGAGGTGACCGAGAGCGTGCCCGGCGTGGTCGCAGCCGAGGTGTGGGAGCGAAGCGGAGCGATGCTGTTGCAGGAGAACGGCGAGGAACT
Organism: bacterium; assembly: GCA_024231775.1. Classification (GTDB taxonomy): domain Bacteria; phylum Planctomycetota; class Phycisphaerae; order UBA1845; family UBA1845; genus JAAEQG01. Next base: position 51 of record JAAEQG010000192.1, on the reverse strand, counting down.
ACAGACTTATCTCTGGGGCGTGCCGCCGGATTCGGTTATGTTCCGTCCGCG
>JAAEQG010000191.1 GCA_024231775.1 bacterium | reverse complement strand
TGTTTTCAGAAAATCCAATGATGGAAATGGCTGTTGGGACAGCTCTTCAAGTTGCGATACTTCCGGATTTTCCACTTTGACCCAATCAAGAGCCGTGAGGCTCGGCAGCAGCGTGGTAACGGCCACCTCACGGTAGACCGCAGCCGGAACGAGGAGCGTCTCGGTCTGGTAAAATTCGCGTACCAGGGGTAAGCGTTCGATCTTGAGGAATGAGCTCAAGAAATCCGAGTCCAAGAATACGGAAGGCATCAGGCAGTCGACCTTCCGGCGGCTTCAAGCGCGCGACAAGCCATCGCCGAGATTCTCTCCGGATCGTCCTCGGTACGGCGGCTTATGCCCCTGCGGTGCAGCATCTCCTTGAGGGCCTCGATCGACCGGTCGGTCCACTCCGCCGTCCGCCCGAGAGAGAAGCCGCCGGTCTCATACAGCCTGCAGCCGACCGCCACCCGCAGATCCCGGCGGGCGGCCAGGAGAGTCTGCAGGGCGTGGGCAAGGGCCGCGTCCTCGCTCTCGTACGCGCCCAGTTCGGTCAGCGCAGCCAACTGCTGCTTGAGCTCGCTCACCCTGGCTTGTGCCGTCATCACTTCCTCCTCCGGCCGCGGTCTCAACCCGCCCGGCAATAGTCTACCGGGGCCCACGCTTCAGGGCAAGGCGGAAGGGGCGACCTGGGCGACCTCCGCCGCGGCCGCGGAGCTCGGCAGGTCGACGCCGCGGCCCTCTCCCGGGGTGCTCGAGGCGCTCCTGCTCCACGACTGGCCGGGCAAACGTGCGCGCGCTCAAGAAGGTCATTCATGGAGCGGACGGTGGCCTTCGCCGAGGAGCGGACGCGCTCTGCGCGCCCTCAAGGGCAAGGCGAGGCGTAGCGGACAGTCCGGGGATTGCCATCCACTTCCTGAGCCTTCGCTCGGGATCTCCAGGTCCTTGCCCTTGCCACCCCTCGGGCGGTAGCGAGGCGGTGAACGGGATTTGTTCCTCAGAAGGGTCCCGCGGTGATTCACCACTCCAAGCCGAGACTCCCAGTCAGACGCCGGCGCTGCCGGGTGCTCTAGAAGTTTTCCTGATCCTCTCTGGCCTGAACACTGAATCCTTCCCGGTCATGGACGACCCTCTCCGTGTAGCACTGGTAGTCGAGGACGAAGTTTAGCATATAGGGTAATATTGGGCCAAACTTAAGGTACAGATGACCATCGGCACCGGTGTATTGAGACACTTCGAGAGCTGGAACCGCCGCGAGGGTGTCCGATCGGCAAGAGGCGCGATCGTTGACGATATTACCCTGGTGGTAGTGGCCGACCCAGACCAAGTCCAGAGGCGCGTGCGCGAAATAGGCGTAGCCTCGCAAGTCATACCGCCACATCTGTCCAGGCGTCTGCTTGTCATCAGGAGTGCGGATATGAAAATGCATCGGAGTATGCTCCTTGCCAGTAGGTGTGGCGTGGCGGTGGGTGAGGACGTTCAGTCGTCTCACGAAATTCGGAAGATCTGAGTCGCCCGGGTTGAGCTCGAGGCCCCTCGCCCTGGTGGTGCCGGCGACGTCCAACTTCGCCTTCGGCTCCGTCGTCCCGATGCCGACGTTGCCGTTTGTGTCCAACACTAATTCGTCATCTTTTTCAGGGTTTCCAAATCTGATGCCCTCATCGCGAGATGTAATAAGTAAAGGCCTGCCGGAGCTTTCAAGTCTGGCATAAGCTCCATCCCAATGTCCAATGGTAATGCCGCTGGTCCCGTCTTCTATTGATACTCTGGATGAATTCTTTGAACCTGAGACGGCCAATTTTGAGCCAGGAGTCTTGTCGCCG
>JAAEQG010000190.1 GCA_024231775.1 bacterium | reverse complement strand
TCGGAACCCGGAACTCGGAACCAACAGGACGGACGGGTGCCCCATCTCGTTGATTCGCCTTCAGGCGAATCTCGAGGCGGGGGCCAGACAGGTAACGCCCGCTTCAACATTCATACTTGTCAATTTTTCGACTTCTCGACTTTTCGACTTTTTGACGTTTCGACATTTTCCCTCTCTTCTCTGCGAACTCTGCGTCTCTGCGTTCATCCACCCCACACACAGATCAGAGTCACAAGCACAAGCAAGAGACGCGCTCACTTTCAGAGGAACATGGTTATAATAACCGGTGCAGCAACCAAGTGGCGTACCCGCCACTGTAAGGCGGACGGCGTCCGCTTATCCCAGGAGTCGCCCCAGATGGACGCACAAGCCCGCTACCACCAGACCACCGTGCGCTTGCTGGCTGTAACCGCGATCATCATGGGCGTCCTGCTCAGCCTACTCACCTGGGCGATGGACACCGCCCTTGACGCCAGCGACACTCTCCCGTCCGACGGCAGCGCGTATTCGGAAGCCAAATCCGCTCCATTCATCCTCTTCGCCCTGGCCTCCGCCGGGTTCGGATGGGCTCTGACCAAAATCGCCGAGGTCCGCGGAGTCACCTCCTGGTTAGTGGGCGTCGCTTCAGCCGTCCTGGTCATCGGCATCGGATGTGGATTCAGCGCCGGCGTCCTCAGCCTGTGGTCGCCGCAAATCGCGAACGCCATGATCGTGTCCGCCCTGGCACACCTTGGCGGCGGGTGGTTTGCGCTAGCCCGCGGCGTCTGAACACCGCGTGCGCCCGGGTGCCCCATCGCGCAATACCAAGTGCCGTTTGAGTTTGCCCGAGTGCCCATCCCTTCCAGGGTTGGGGGACAGAAACTGAGTGCGCCGGGTGACATGGGCAAACTTGTTTGCCCGTGTCTGCTCGACGGGTACCACGTCTCGTTGATTCGCCTTCAGGCGAATCTCGAGGCGGGGGCCAGACAGGTAACGCCCGCTTCAACATTCATACTTGTCAGTTTTTCGACGTTTTGACGTTTCGACGTTTTGACGTTTCGACGTTTTGACGTTTCGACGTTTTCCCTCTCTTCTCTGCGCACTCTGCGTCTCTGCGTTCATCCACCTCCCACACAGATCCGCGACGCAGGCGCAAGCGAGAGACGCGCTCACTTTCAGCGGAACACGGTTATAATGACCGACACAACAACCAACTCGTGCGCCCCGTCGGCGAAGGACGGGCAGCGCCCACCAAGCGAAGGACTCGACACGGATGGATTCAGAAACCCGCTACCACGAGAACACCGCACGGCTACTCGCCGTAACTGCGATCGCCATGGGCATCCTGCTCGGGCTGTTCACCTGGGCGATGAACGCCGCCCTGGAAGCCGGAGGCAACCTTCCCTCCGACTCCATGGGACTGCTGCGGGCCAAAGGCGCCCCATTCCTCCTCTTCGCCATGGTCTCCGCCGGGTTCGGATGGGCTCTGACCAAAATCGCCGAGGCCCGCGGAATCACCTCCTGGCTGATAGTTGTCGCTTCAGCCGTCCTGGTCATCGGCATCGGATGTGGATTCAGCGCCGGCGTCCTCAGCATGTGGTCGCGACCGATCGCATACGCCATGGGCGTATCCGCCGTCGCCCATCTCGCCGGTGGTGGTCTAGCCCTAGCCCGCGGCGGTTGAACCCCGCGCGGCGCGGAAGTGAATCATGCCAGGTCCAGTCACGCAGTGCCGTTACGAACCAGCCCTGAGACCTGCAATAGAACGAAGATACAAGGGTGGAGACCGCACATCGCCAAACCCCAGCCAAGCCCTGGAGGGGGCACCCCCCCCCGAATCCTCAGCCCCCGTATGGGGGCGCAGGAATAAAGCCCAGGGTGAGCGGAGCGAGCCCTGGGTAATCGTGCCCCACGAAGCAGAGCCCCCGAATGGGGGTGAAGGAAGGGTTCGCCTCCCGCGAACTTACGCTGTCATTGTTCAGGGACTTTATGGTTAGGTAGACACCCTCACGGTCGTCACTTCGGTGAAGACACGTATCGGTGCGTCCATTCAGGGCTTGGCATCAAAAGTTGATCTGCTCGGCGTCGAAGTCCGCATCGCCGTAGCCGAGGTTGAACTCGGCACTGGTCAACAGATACCGACCGAGCAACTCAGCCCCGTCGTCATCCGCGTAGGAGAAGCACCCGGTGGGCAACAACCACTCCTGGTCGACGTGGACCACCAGCAGCCGATCGGGGTACACGGTTTCGTCCCCGTTGTAGGGAAGACGGCGCTCGAACACGAACGTGGAACGACCATCGATGGATCCCTTGCCCACGAACTCGAGATCCAATACGCCTTCCGCCTGCGCCTTTTCGGAGTACTCCAGGATCAGGCCCAGCGTGTTCCGAAAGCCGAACTGGTCGATGGCCCGGCGGGCTTCGCGTGAAGCCTCCCGTCCATGGATCGCCCGCCACACCTTGATCCCCAGCCCGCCCAGGATGCCCGAGGGTTTAATCAGCGCCAGTTCAGCCCCGTCATCGTCCACCCGCCGACCGGCGACGTACAGCACCCGGCCCGCCCGCGCCGCGTTCTGCGTCCAGGTCATGTCCACACTGTAGGGCAATTCCCGAAAGCGAACGTCGGTCACCTGCTCCTTGGAGAGCTTGCCCCGGACCACCTCTTGCTTGGTGAAGGTCACCCGGTAATCGCGCACGTCCCGCTCGTACTGCTCGGCGCAGTACTTGAAGAAAGCCAACGCATCATCCCGGGCAAGACGCTCCGGTTCACTCATCGACTCGGTGATCACCACCGCCGTCGGCACTATCTCCACGCTGACCGGCAGAGACAGCGCCGTCGAACGCGAGACCTGATGACATTGCATCACCAACGCCGCGCACAGCACCAGTCCGACCAGCGCCGGCGCTCGCCGCCGGGCGGGTGGGACGGATCCAGAACGCTTCGGTCGTCGCGTTTTGAACATATGCTCATAACTCCCCACGTCGCCGACGCCTGAAACCAGAACGCTCCGGGCGACTCCACAGCCGCCGCGTTCACCCGCTCCCGGGGATAGACCTTCCCCTCACCGATGACAGCTACCCTATAGTTATCGGGTTCACTCCGTTCCAGGCTGGAGCCTGCAAACCTAGGATGACCGCACTTTCGCGAGCCCCGGTGTAACCGCCTCCTCCGCGTGCATCCCGCACGCCCGGGCTCGCGACCGCGTATTCTATGGTTTGTACCCCATAAATCCAGGGCGGACGCAACCATCCACGCCACCGGCATCGCAAGCGCCTGCGAAGGTCCTATATAATGTGGGTTCTAGACACCAAAAACGCGATCCGGACGCGGAAGACGGGGAGTCGCCGGAAGCGATATCGTGAAAGTCGAGCCCTCGCCAACCCGGGAGCGCACCGAAATCCGCCCGCCCATGACCTGCAAGATCCCGTGGGCCACTGCCAAGCCCAAACCCGCACGGGTCAGACGCGACTCGTGTCGGCCCACCGGCTTGGTGCTGTAGAACGGCTCGAAGACGCGATCCAGGAGTTCCTCGGAGACGCCGCATCCGGTATCGGTTACGCGCACGTGGTATCCGTCATAGGTCGGTCCCAACTCGACGGCTAGCTTGCCGCCGTCGGGCATGGATTCGATGGCGTTGTGGATCACGTTGTTCAGCACGGTTCTGAACTGGGGACCTGGCACTGCGGTGACCGGGATGGTGGTAGCCTGAGCGTCGAACTCGATGGGCGAGTCACCCAACTCGGTCTCCGTGGCATGGACCACCTCCAGGAATACCTCGGTGAGGTCGGCCAGGTCGGCGCTGCGGAAATCTCCTTCGGCGAAGGTCAGCAGGCTGTCACTCAGTTGAGAAGCCCGGGCCAACGCCGTCGCAACCTTCTCCAGCACACGCTTCTGCATCGCCGGATGATCCGAGCTGAGGCTGAAATCAACGGTGGTGATGATGCCCCCGAGGATGTTGTTGAAGTAGTGGGCCATCGCCCCAGCCATCGCCCCCATCGAAGCCATCTTCTTGCCGCGGTCTACCTGCTCCTGAAGGATGATGCGATTAGTAATGTCCCGAATGCAGGCGGAGGCTCCGATGACCTTTCCGGAATCATCCACAACCGGCGAGACCGTTGCGGCAAGCTGGCGGGCCTCACCCTGGGAATCACGATAGCAGAACTCGAAGCCGCCAATCTCCCCCTTGGACAAGGCGCGAGCCAGCATGCACTCCGCCTGGTTGCGGTCGTCCGCGGGAATCACCGAGAGGATCGAGGTTCCGAGCATCTGCTCCGCGGCAGCACCGAACAGGTTGGACGCCGCCCGGTTCCAGAACTGAATCCGCAGGTCCGCGTCGGTTCCCACCACGGCAACGCCGGTGTGCTGGCAGAGCATCCGCAGATACGCATCGGCGCAACCACTGTCATCCGCGGACGCCGAGTGGTCAGGTTCGTTTGCCATAGGTTCACCGTCCGGATGACGCTGCGCGCACCGGCTGAGGGGTTAGACAGATCACGGTCTCGTAGGTCAGGTTGTTCCTTGGCGTCGTCAGGAACCTGCTCCCCACGACGGAGCGCAACTCCGCGGTCTCGCTCGGACCGATGACCAGAAACTCACCGGGTTCGAGGCGTGCATCGGTGCCCAGCTCGTCGTATAGCTCTCCTTCGTACCGGGGTGCCTCGCGCAAACGCCCGTCGATGTTCTGCCAGTGCCTGGAGGCGCTGTACTTGCGTAGCTCCGGCGTCACCCGCACCATGGTCCGTTCCGGGCGGGTCGGGTCGAGGGCGTAGTCTATGTGCAGGAACTTGGTTCCGCCATCGAAGGTTCGCCCGACCAGACGACCATCGCGCCGGTAGGCAAAGACCGAGTCGCCGTCCTCCAGCTCACCCAACCGGAGGCTGAGCGGCGCCCCGCTGCGGACGATGTGCCGGGCCCGCAGGCTGCGCGCTCCGGTTATCTCGAATAACG
>JAAEQG010000189.1 GCA_024231775.1 bacterium | reverse complement strand
CACGGTGCAGGCCCACGAGGGGCAGCGCGTCTTTTTCGAGAACGGCTTGCTGGCTTTCGAGACGCAGGGGACGTTTCCCGAAGAGGTGGCCCATTTTCCGCTGTTGGCGCACCCTGACCCGCGTGAGGTGCTGCTCATCGGCGGGGGCGTTGCGGGAGACGCGCGCGAGATTCTCAAACATCCCACCGCTCGCGTGACCTACGTCGAACTCGACCCGTTGTTGATCGAGGCTGCGCGCGCTCACCTCCCCCCGGGGGACGCCGCCGTCCTGGACGATCCGCGTGTCACGCTGGTTCTTGGCGATGGGCGGCTGTACGTCAAGGTCGTTCGCCGCGCTTTTGACGTCGTCATCCTCGATCTGCCCGAACCGGCCACTGGCGCGCTCAATCGCTTTTATACCCGCGAATTCTTTGCCGAGGCGCGCGCGGCGCTCGCTCCTGGCGGTATCTTTGCGTTAGGATTGCCCTCGGCGGAGAATTATTGGAGCCTGGAACTGGCGCGGCGCAACGGCAGCGTCTACCACACCCTGCGGGCGGTCTTCCCGGAGGTGCTCGTGCTCCCCGGCGAGCACAACTTTTTCCTCGCCTCCGACGTACCCCTGGCGACCGACCCCGCCGTGCTGGCGGGACGGCTGGGCGAGCGCAGCGTCGAGACCCGCTGGGTGACGCCCGCTTACGTCGAGTACGTCTTTACGACCGACCGCTTTGCGACGGTGCAGGCGGAACTCGCGGCGACGGTGGGGGGACGACTCAACCACGATCTGACGCCCACGTGTTACTATTATAACCTGGCACTGTGGCTCTCGCGCTT
>JAAEQG010000188.1 GCA_024231775.1 bacterium | reverse complement strand
CACCTCAGAAGGGCGACTGCGCATCACCATCACCATCACCATCGATCGTACGGCTGCGGTGGGGCACTCTATCGGACCTGCGCAGCACTCTGGTAAACCCGAGCGTGTACAGCAAGCGGCCGGACTCATTGATCGATAATTCCAACGGGCGGTGGGCGCTCTGGGGACGGGCGATGCTGCGTCCCGGACAATGCAGATCAGGATGGACAACCGTGGGGCTAGGAAACTGGATACGCACGAGGCTCGGTCAGCAGTGCTCAACATCGGGCGTGGTAGATGAAGATGCGAGCGTGACGAGCGGCGTGACGTCGGCCGTTAGCGCTGGTGCTACGGCAACGATGGAGTCACCCACAGAAGGTGCGCGGGAATGTGCCGAGGAGGCTGCGTTGGGTGCGGAGGCTCCCTGGTGGGCGCCGCCAGACTCGTCTCTTACCGAGTTGTTCGAGGTGCCCCGGCCGGAGTTGACCACCGAGGCCCGCTCTCTGGAGAACGTGCTGGCAAGCTACCTTGACGGGCACGATCTCTCGCTTCCACCACTACCCACCGTGCCCGACAAAGTCCTGAAGCGCCTCCGCGAAGGGAAGTCAAACATGGCGCAGGTGGCTGAGGACATTGCCGAGGATCAGGTGATCACCGGCACGGTGCTCCGCATGATCAACTCACCGCTGTACCGCGGTGTGGACAAAATCACGTCCCTGGCACCAGCGGTGACCCGTCTCGGCAGCAACGCGATACGCACTCTGATGCTGCATCACTCGCTACGCGTCGTGACGCTCGGCCTGTCGGGCCAGAGTGCGCAGTATGCAAGACTGCTGTGGATGCGGGCTCAGGCTTCGGCGCATGTAATGCGGGCGTTGTCGCCCTTCACTGGTGTTGACTCGGAGGAGGCCTTTCTGGTTGGCCTGCTGCACGACATTGGCAGTTTGGTCGTGGTGCGCGCCACGAGCACGCCACGGTCCGTTGTCGGCTACGACATCACCATCACCGAGGACGAATTCGAGTACCTTTGCTACGAATGCCACCAGGAATTCGGCGAGCTGATCGCCGACGAGTGGAGGCTGCCGGAACAGATCAAGTTGCTGATTGCAGATCATCATCGTTACCCCGAGGCGCAGGACCCGTGTCGGGTTGAGCGACTTCAGTTGCAGGCGACCGACATGATCTGTTCGCTCCTGGGCCACACATCATGGCAGCCGTACAACCTGCTCGAATCGCGTCCGCTGGTTGACCTTGGTTTGAAGGATAACGCCGATTTCGAAGCGCTTCTGCGCGGGCTTCCTGAACAAGTCCACGGACTGCTAGCCTCGCTCTCCTGAGCACGACGCAAGCGAGAAGCCGCAGGGCGGGCGAGGGGATCAGGGCAGCAGTACGCGAGAGCCTCGACCAACAAACTCTGTACATCTCGGCGTGATCGTTCAGCCAACGGTCACACGGCGACTTCCGCAGTACCGGCGGCGGCTTTGAGTTCGTCGATGCGGTCGGTGCGTTCCCAGGTGAACTCGGGCAGCTCGCGGCCGAAGTGGCCGTTGCGGGCGGTCTCCTGATAGATCGGGCGGCGCAGATCGAGGTGCTCGATGATGCCCCGAGGCGACAGGGGGAACACCTTTCGCACCGCAGCCTCGAGCTTCGCCTCACTTACCCGCCCGGTCCCCAGCGTATCGACGTATACGCTCACCGGATCGGCAACGCCGATCGCGTATGCCAACTGGACCTCAGCTTCGGAAGCCAAGCCCGCAGCCACGATGTTCTTGGCGATGTAGCGGGCCATGTACGTTGCCGAGCGGTCCACCTTGGACGGGTCCTTCCCCGAGAAGGCTCCGCCACCGTGGCGCCCGCGTCCACCGTAGGTGTCCACGATTATCTTGCGCCCGGTCAGCCCGCTGTCCCCGTGGGGACCACCGATCACAAATCGCCCGGTGGGGTTGATGAGGTATTCGATATCACCTGACAGCAAGTGCTTGCACTCGGCTTCGACGACGGGCTTGATCACCTTGTCCTCGATCTCGCTACGGGCTTCGGCGGTCATGTTCCCACTGCCATCGACGACGTCCTCAGTGTGCTGGGTGGAAACCACGATGGTGTCGATGGCAACGGGGCGACCGTCGCTGTAGCGCACGGTAACCTGAGACTTCGAGTCCGGACGGATCCAGGTGATCTCCTCCTTCTCGCGGGCTTCCGCCAGACGCTCCAGGATTCGGTGGGAGAGATGAATCGGTAGAGGCATGAGCGCGGCGGTCTCATCACAGGCGTACCCGAACATGAGGCCTTGGTCTCCGGCGCCCTGCTCGGCGTGCAAGCCCTGGCCTTCGGTGACTCCCTGGCTGATGTCGCCGGACTGGGCGTGCAGAGCCCGGAGCACCGCGCAGCTATCCGCGTCGAAACCAACCCCCGCCTCGGTGTATCCGATTCGGCGGATCGTGGCCCGCGTGGTCTCCTCGACCCGTCCGAGGGCGGATTCCGCAGCGGCGTTGTGAACCGTGACTTCGCCGGCGATGACCACCAGCCCAGTGGTCACCAGGGTTTCCACGGCACAGCGGGCTTGGGGATCGTGCTCCAGCAAGCTATCGAGAATGGCATCGGATATCTGATCCGCCACCTTGTCCGGGTGGCCCATGGAGACGGATTCTGACGTGAATAGGTGGTCACGGTTGTCTGGCACACCATTCTCCTTCTGATTCAGCGCTGCGGTAGAGGCATTCGACTGCCCGACCATCGGTGCCGGCAGTATGGACAATACTAGTTGAAAACCGGTGTACCTGCCAACCCTGGGCTGAGCAGGGCCATTCACCTCATTCCACGGTAACCGTCGCCCCCACCATCGCGGGAACTTGTGGGTGGGACTCGCAGAAGTACACGAACTCGCCCGCCTGATTGAAGGTGAACTCGTACCGATCGCCGGCACCAAGCGTGTCCGAGTCAAGCAAGGTCCCGAGGTCGCCCGGCTCGTCTGAGGTCACCGTGTGCGACACCTGATCGAAGTTGGTCCAGACCACCGTGTCGCCAACGGAAACGACCACATCGCGCGGGACAAACGCGGTGCCCCGCAGAGCCAGCTCAACCGTTCCGGGCATCGGACCACCGTCGCCCGAGCCATCGCCGCCGCCGCTCGGGGCCGTGCAACCGACCAGCCCCACACCAACAGCCAACCCAACCGCTCCAATACGCATCGTCGATTCACTCCTTTAGGGTCGCAGGCTTGGACACTCCGGCCGAAGCGGTGATCTCCGGACTCCGCTACGGTGCCGGGGATGGACTTCAGCCCGAATCCTGCCCGGATGCCCGATTCAATGACTCTCGGACCCTGTTTTCAAGCGGGCGGGGTCGCACCGTTCATGACCCGCCGGGGAGACGTGTCCGATAGGCAGAGTGCGGCCGAATTGATGGTTTTCGGTTTGCCCGGTGCGGATTTGTTTCTTACGGTTGATCTGCCCAGTTGTCCCGGCTGGGGAAGTTGGGCAAGTGGCTCTACGCGGGTGGGGCTGGTGATGCAGGGCGGCGTCGATGTCTGGGGTTGACGGTCGCGTCACAGGAGGGGAGCCGACAGCGGGAGGGATGATCGCATGGACGCTCTCAAGGAATCAGCTCGGCGCTTTCTCCGAGGCGAAGACGGACCAACCGCGACCGAGTACGCCGTCATGTTCGCCATGATTATCCTCGCGGCGGTGGGCTCGATATCCGCCCTGGGACCCTCCGTAGCCGCCAGGCTGGTCATCCCCGGATGGTGAGCCGGTGAAGATCAGCAAAAAAACAGAGGGCAGCTTGCCTCTGAGTAAAAAGTATTCGATGACTAATATACCAACATGAGACCTCCTCCTTCCTCCTCCGAAGGGAAGTCGCCTGGTCGGCGGATCACCGCTAGCCAGGCGTTTTCCTATTGTACGTGCAGCATGGAACCGCCGAGAGCTTTCCCGCCTCGTCGATATGCGCGATTACCCGGTGAACGCCGCCCAACGGTCGAAGAAATCGGGGAAGGTTTTGGCTACGCAACCGGCGTCTATTATGACCACGCCGTCGACCCGTAGCGATGCCAGGGCGAAGCTCATCGCCATGCGGTGATCGTCATAGGTCTCGATTTCCGCCGCCACCACCTTGCGCGGCGGGTGGATGCGGATCCCATCCGCCAGTACCTCAGCCCGGGCCCCCATCCGGGTCAACTCTGTCGCCAGCGCCGCCAGCCGATCGGTCTCCTTGACCCGCAGGTTGGCCACGTTGCGAATCGTCGTCGGTCCGTCCGCAAACAAAGCCACCACCGCCAACGTCTGAGCCATGTCCGGCATGTCGTTAAGATCCAGATCGACGCCCCGGAGAGACTCACCCGATTCCGGCCCACACACGGTGAGACTCTGCGGAGTGCGCTCGATGCGACACCCCATCTGTTCGAGCACGTCGACGAAGCGAGCGTCGCCTTGAATACTGGCGGTCCCCAGACCGTTGACCGTTACTCGCCCACCCGCGATGGCCGGCGCCGCCAGGAAATACGAGGCGTTCGAGGCGTCGGGTTCAATCGCGTATTCGCGCGCGGTGTACGGCTGAGGCGCGGGCACCACGTAACGGGCGACGCCGGGCTCGATCCGATCCACCACCCCGGCGCCAAATGCCTCCATCACTGCCAGGGTCATCCGCACATACGGTTCGCTGACCAATCGGCCGCGAACCTCGAGCAGAACGTCCGCCTGAGCACAAGGTCCAGCCATCAGGATCGCGCTGACCATCTGGCTGGACGGAGGTGACTCGAAACAGACCTCGCCCCCCGCCAACCCACGCGCCCGAACCCGCAGGGGAGGGAAGCCCGGCTGATCGAGATACTCAACCGGTGTCCCCAGGGCTTGCAGCGCCTCGATCAGGGCCCCGATCGGGCGTTCGCGCATCCTGGCCATTCCGTCGAGGGTGTATTCGCCGTAGCCCAGGGCGCACAGCGCCGCACAGAATCGAATCGTCGTGCCCGAGTTTCCACAGTAGAGCGTCGCCTCGCTCGCGGGGAGGTGGCCGCCACAGCCCTCAACATCGACCCTGCACGTATCGGGGTTGGCGCTCACCGAAATCCCCAACCGCTCCAGGGCGTCGAGCATGTGTTGGGTGTCGTCCGCGAACAAAATGCCGGTCAGGCGACTCCGCCCATCCGCCAGGGCCGCAATCGGCAGCGCTCGATTGGTGATGCTCTTGGAACCCGGAACCATGACCTCGGCGTGCAGAGGATCGGAGACTGAATGTAGGCGTAACCCAGACATGCTCGACAGCCTACTCACACTCCCGCCGCCCATCAACCGGAAGAAGGGCCGTGCGAAGCGGAGGGGTGCATGCCGAACAAGGTGGCAGAAGCTGGCGCGGGTGGCATGGGCAAGCAGCAGCTTGCCCGTGGAATCGTCCAGCACGGGCAAACAAGTTTGCCCATGCCACCCCAGATGGGATGCACCCGAAGCGGAGGTCTCTGGACTCACCAGAACTGAGTCTTCTTGATCGTTGTGGTGGAGAGGGAGCGGCTGCGTTAGTCGCCGCCGATCGGGGCGAAGCCGTACCTCTCCTGCACCTGGATCGCGTCCTTGTCTTCAGCTTGGGGCTGGCGCGCTTCCGCGTCGGGCGCGGCGGACTTGTCCGCGTACTGCACCGCGTACACGATCCCGACCACGATTGCACCTAAGAGCACGACTACTTTGATCAGCTTGCCCATGTCTGCGGTCCTCTCGTTATCGATTGGAGACTGTGCGAGGGGGCACCATCTCCGGCTGAGTGGCGACCACCGGCTGGCCCCTGTCCTTCAGGTCTTGAAACTCGCCCCTGTTGCACTCTACAGGCGTACGAACTGGGGCATGCCCAGGCCCTTGGAGCGACCGGGCGGGTGTTTCTCCCATACGCCGGGGATGCGCGTTCGGCATGACGGGCAGCAGCCGTCCACCATTACGTTGTCCTCGACGTAGAAACCCGTACGCCGGATCAGGGTCGTATCACAGTCTGGGCAGATGGTGTCCTCGCGGCGCTTCAAAGCGCCAGGAGCGTTTCCCGTATATACGAAGCGAAGGCCGGCTTGGCGACCGATCTCGAAAGCGCGCATCAGCGATTCAGCCGAGGTGCGTTTGAGGTCTCCCATCTTGTAGTCCGGGTGAAACGCGGTCACATGCCAGGGGATTTCCGGTGAGACGCTGCTGAGGTACTCCGCCATGCGGACGAGTTCCTCGTCGGTGTCATTGAAACCGGGAACGATGAGGGTCACGATCTCGACCCAGAATCCCATCTGGCGTGCTCGCCGGATGGTATCGAGAACAGTCTCCAGCACGCCGCCTAGCTCGCGGTAGCGCTTGTCGGAGAAGGACTTAAGATCGATCTTGAGCAGATCCACGTATGGGCGGATGTACTCCAGGACCTCCGGGGTGGCGTGGCCGTTGCTGACGAATCCGCAGGTCAGCTTATGCTCGCGTGCCCGCTTGAACACCTGGACCGCCCAGTCCGCGGTGATCAGCGGTTCGTTGTAGGTGCTGACCATGGCGGGAGCGGAATGCTCGACCGCCGATTCAACAAGCTGCTCCGCGGACGCGATGTGCGGGCGGGAGATGGCCCGGTCATCGCGCAACGCCTGACTGGTGATCCAGTTCTGGCAGTAGGAACAGTGCAGATCACAGCCCAGCATTCCGAACGAGAAGGCGTCTCGACCGGGAAGAACGTGGAAAAACGGCTTCTTCTCCAGGGGGTCTATCTGAACCGCCGACGCGTAGCCGGACGGAGCCCGCAGCACGCCATCCTCGTTGAAACGTACGCGACAGACTCCGGCTCGACCCACTTTCACGGTGCAGCGGTGGCCGCACGCCAGGCATTGCACCGCACGGTCGGCGGCAGGCCGGACCAACTCCGGAGCTGAGGGCATGGTATTCTCGGCGAGCAGGGTCTTGAGTTGGACGCTCTGGCTCATGCATGAACCTCGATGGTCGGGCACACCTCAAACGCACGGCTGCCGGGAAGACGTTCTGCGGCCTCCGTCGGTACTCCGGGCAGCGTGGGCTGAACCGGTGGCCTGCCTCTTTCGTATTATAGCGGAATCGGTGGGGTGGCGTCGAGTTTGCCCCGAGGTGGGTGGAGGCGCATAATCCCCCTGGGCTTCGGCCGATACCGAGGCTCACAGGAGGTCCGTTCATGCATGAGCACAATGATCACCCGCACGGTTCCGGGCTGCCGGCAGGTCGGAGCCGCTTGCACCTGGAGTTGGTGGCCCACCTCCCCTTCTCGGTATCTGCGGTGGCTTTGGGTTTGACTCTCGCGGGGATCATCTGCTTTCTGGCGGTCCCGCAGGAGGCAGCGCCGGGCGATGCCGGTTGCACCCACGACGGCGTCGCGGTGGAGGCTGTCGATGCGGGAAGCCACGCGGACGGACACGACCACGGCGCCGAACCGGACGCGCACTGCCACGCAAACCCGTTCCAGGATCTGTTCCATCTCTTCCACCCGATGCACATGCTGTTCTCCGCCGCGGCGACGACCGCGATGTTCAGACGCTACGAGCGCCGCACCCTCAAAGCGGTGCTAGTGGGCCTGGTCGGAGCCATCGGCGTTTGCGGGCTGAGTGATATCGTGATGCCGCACGGTTCGTTGTATCTGCTGGGCAAAACCACGGGGTGGCACATTTGTGTCCTCGAACACCCCCACATGGTGCTGTCGTTTGCAGCGGTCGGGGTGGGCATCGGGCTGGTCGCGTCTGCGGGCGTGCATCAAAGCACGTTCTTCTCGCACTCGCTGCACGTCTTCTCGTCCACGATGGCGAGCATTTTCTACCTGATCGGCCCTTTCGGTCGCCTCGGCTGGATCGACTCGATCGGCGTGGTCTTCATGTTCATCATCGTGTCGGTGATGGTACCCTGCTGCCTGAGTGATATTGTCTTTCCGCTCTTCCTCGCCAAGGGAGCCCGGGACGACTATCAACAGGAAGAGCACACCTGTTGCACCTGACGGTCGTCCGCGGCTGCGGTGCTCTTTTGGGGCAGGTCAAATGTCATCCGCCGTTGTCCGTTGTTGTCAACCCGGGCGATGGGACGATGTGAGTCGTCGAAAGAACCGTTAGAATGAACGTCGGTCGACCCGCGCCGCGATGGCGGGCGTGCACGCGGCCTTCGCCCGGAGTAGGGCAGAGGGTTGTGGCCAATTCCGTATAAGTTACTGGAGGAAACACGATGAAAACGGCTTGGAAAACCTGGGTGGCGGTGGCGGCGATCTCTGTGCTGATGGTGGACCAGAGCTTCGCCCAGTGGGGCAAACCGGCAGACTCGCCGAGCTCCAAGATTGCCGTGTTCGAGCTGAACGGCCCGATCACCGAGCGACCGGTCGACGACACGTTCTCTTTCGGCGCGGACAAGTCGGTGGCACTGAAGGATCTGGTCGCCCGCATGAAGGAGGCCCGCGACGACAGCTCGGTCAAAGCCGTCGTGGTGCTGATGGAGGGAGCATCGTTCGGCTTGGCTCAGCTCGAGGAGTTGCGCCAGGCGATGTCGCAGATCCAGGCGTCGGACAAGGACATCTACGCCCATGTCGATTCGCTGAGCTTGGGCAGGTACGCCCTGTTCGCGGGGGCATCGCATCTGAGCATGGTCCCCACGGGCGACGTCTGGTTGATAGGCTTACACACCGAGTCGCCCTACGTGCGCGGGCTGCTGGACATGATCGGAGTGACTCCGGACTTCCTGACCTGCGGGGCGTACAAGAGCGCCGCTGAGATCCTGCTGCGCAAAGGCCCCAGCCCCGAAGCCGAAGAGATGATGAACTGGCTGTTGGACGGGCTCTATGGATCCGTCGTGGGTTTGATCGCCGACGGGCGGGAGATGTCCCCGGCGAAGGTGGGCGAATGGATCGACGAAGCACCCTACAGCGCGGAGAAGGCTGTCAAGCTGGGGATCGTCGATTCGGTACAACATCGGCAGGAGTTCGTTGCCGGTCTGAAGAAGCGCTTCGGAGACGACGTCGAGTTCGTGTTCGACTATGGGGCGAAGCAGGGCCTGGACTTCGACTTCTCCAGCCCCTTCTGGTTCCTGGACTTCTTCAAGGAGCTCATGGGCGGCGGCGAGCAGGATGGCCGCGACGCGGTCGGGATTGTCTACGTGGAGGGCGCCATCTCCTTGGGCAGCGAGCAGCCCAATCCGTTCGGCGGTAGCAGCGGAGCCAGAAGCACGTCCATACGTAAGGCGTTGGACGATGCCGCGGAGGATGATTCGATCAAGGCGGTGGTGCTGCGGGTGAACTCGCCCGGCGGGTCCGCGGTGGCCAGCGAGATCATTCTGGACGCGACCAAGCGTGTTCGGGCTGCCAAGCCGCTGGTGGTCTCGATGGGGAACGTCGCCGGCAGCGGCGGGTACTACGTCGCCTGCGGAGCGGACACCATCTTCGCAGATGCCACGACCATCACCGGTTCGATCGGCGTCGTCGCCGGTAAGCTGGCCACCAGCGAGATGTGGAGCAGCATCGGTATAGATTGGAAGGAGTATCGCCGAGGCAAGAACGCCGCCATGCTCAGCTCGGCCCGGACCTTCTCAGATGCGGAACGCGCTCGCATGCAGGGCTGGATGGACGAGATCTACGGAGTCTTCAAGGGACACGTGCTGGCTATTCGCGGTGATCGTCTCACCAAGAACATCGACGATCTGGCGGGGGGACGGGTGTACACCGGGCGACAGGCTTTGGAATTGGGCTTGATCGACAAGATCGGTACGCTCGATGACGCGATCAAACACGCCGCGGTGCAGGCGGATCTGGGTGACTACGATGTCCGCGTCATTCCCGAGCCCAAGAACATCATGGAGATGATAATGAAAGACCTCAGCGGCGGGGGGGACGAGGAGCGTCGGCTGTCGCTGGCGGCCAGTCTCGGCGCTCGGGGGCAGGCCTCCCCTCTGGTCAGCGCCGTTCTGCCGCTTCTGCGGCAACTCGACCCACAGCGCGCTCAGGCGATCCTGACCGCCATGCACCGGGTGGAACTGCTCAACGAGGAGGGTGTCGTAATGATGATGCCCGAGATCATCGTGTATCACTAACGGCTACGTACCCAGTGGTCTCGCTCAAACATGACGCGGCCCCATCCTCGCTTGGCGATGGATGGGGCCGCAGACAAGCTTCACGGGCAAGTCCTGTCGCGTTCGGCGGCGGAACTTGCCCGTGGCTCGTTCGAGTCTGGTGGGTTATCGCCGACCTCGATAGCAGTCGCGACAGTAGACCGGTCTCCCCTCGGTCGGCATGAACGGAACCGTGGTGGTTGCCCCGCACTCCGCGCATACGACCTCGTGGGATTCGCGCGGGGGCCGTCCGCCGCCGCCGCCACCGTCGCCCCGCGATCCCTGAGTCTTCCGCTTCTCACGGCAGGGGCGGCAGCGCTTGGGCTCGTGAGCGAATCCGCGCTCCGCATACCGGGACTGATCATCCGCCGAGTGGACGAATGATTGACCGCAGTCCACACACTCGATGTCTTTGTCTTCGTACGCCATGGAACCGTTCCTCCGAACCGGGTATGGGTCATTCGCGAATGATTACCAACCCGAAACCCTGCGGGAGGTGCCTGAATCGGAAGGGGACGAGAAGAGGGACGGTCCTGATCATGGAGGATCGGCCATGCTCCTGCGATGGCCCTTCGTGCCCGGGCGACCCGCAATAATAGACGGCGAAACACTCTCGCGCGCCATCCTCAGTATGCCTCAAGACCGCTCCCCCGTCAAACGCCGCAACATCGAACGGCTCCCCGCCTCCGCGCTGGTGCATCCCGAAGAAGGTGGCAGAAGCTGGCGAGGGTGGCATGGGCAAGCAGCAGCTTGCCCGTGGAATCGTCCAACACGGGCAAACAAGTTTGCCCATGCCACCCTGAATGTTGCCCATGCCACCCCAAATGCTGCTCATGCCACCTTGAATGGGATGCACCCGTTCCGCGGATCCCGAAAAACAGCCACCCTGGGCCGGTGGCCAGCCTTTGGAGGGCTGGGGAGGCCTGTGGGGCAGCGGGCCCCAGGTCCGCAGGCCGGGGCCGTGCTCCGGATTCTCCATCTTGACCAACCTCCCAGCGCCTCATGCCCTGCCGCAGGTTGTTCACTGGCTTGTCTGCATGATTCGCACGGTCCGCGGTTGCCAGCCGGGGCTCACTTCAGAAAGGGTGCGACAGATGAAGGTACGCGCGATAATCGGCGCTGCGGCTGCCGCGGTGCTCGGTGCGGTAGTCTGGGCCGTCATCACCTCCGCCACCGGCTACGAGGTGGGCATTGTGGCCTGGGGGATTGGCTTGGCGGTCGGGATCGGCGCCAAAGCGTTTGGCGGCGAAGGCCAGGTGCTTGGCGTGGTCTGTGCGGCCCTGGCTCTGGGATCGATCTTCGTCGGCAAGGTGGTCGCGGTTCAGCACGTTACGGAGGGTCAAATCAGTGGGTTGATGGAGGCAGCTCTGGACGAATCATTCTATGAGGAGGTGCGCCAGGACGCCCAGCATTTTGCGGAGCTCGAATCGGACGAGGACTACGCGGAAT
>JAAEQG010000187.1 GCA_024231775.1 bacterium | reverse complement strand
GGTGCACGTATGCCGCCGCCGATTCGGCCGGGGTATCCCGGTCCAAGATGCCTCCCTCGGTCATGATCGTGCGGGTGATGTGTTCAGGTCGGGTTGATCCCCTGTTCGTGCTCACCGCGTTGCTCCGGGGGGCGGATGGCGTCTTGATCAGCGGATGCTGGCCGGGTCAATGCCATTACAAGGAAGGGAACCTGCACGCGCGGCGGCGGACTGCGATGCTTCAGTCGATCTTTGACACCCTGGAGCTAGAGATGGCGAATCGCTTCAGGCTTTCGTGGGTCTCGGCCTCTGAGGCTCCCCGCTGGACCCAGGTAGTGGAAGAGTTCACGGAGCAGGTCGAGCAGACAGGGCCGAGTCCTTTCGCGGACGAACTGTTTCTGTGAGCCTCCTCTGAGGAGCAGCGGACAATGTATGGAGATACGAGATCGAGCACGTTTGCCAAAGAGGTCGCCCACGTCCCGGGCGGCGAGAGCCTGTCGGTCTGTTATTCCTGCGGGACGTGCGTCAGCCGGTGCATCATCCCCTGGCGCGACCGGGCGTACAATCCGCGCCAGGTG
>JAAEQG010000186.1 GCA_024231775.1 bacterium | reverse complement strand
GTCTCCGATGGCGCGCAGGTCGGACGCTCGGCTATTGGTCGTGGACCGAGAGCGCAACTCGTGTGAACATAAGTACATCCGCGACCTTCCCGAGATTCTGCGGCCGAATGATTGCCGGGTTCTGAACGACACCAAGGTCGTGCCGGCGCGGCTGGTGGGCTTCAGAACCGAGACCAAAGGCCGCTGGGAGGGGCTCTTTCTGGGCGAAGACGACAACGGCCTCTGGCGGGTCCTCTCGAAGACGCGGGGGAAACTGCGGGCCGGCGAGACGGTCACGCTGTCCAACGCCGCGGGACAGGAGGATGTGCGACTCTTATTCGGTACCAGGGAAGGCGGGGGCGTCTGGATCGTGCGGCCCCAGGCGGAGGAGGAGACATTCTCCCTCCTCGATCGAGTGGGGCGAGTGCCGCTGCCGCCTTACATCAGAAAGGGGCGAATGGTCGCGTCCGACACGCAGAATTATCAGACGGTCTATGCAAGGACCCCGGGCGCCGTGGCGGCCCCCACGGCCGGACTCCACTTTACGGAGAGACTGCTGGACCGGGTGGAAGCGTCGGGCACGACGATCTGCCGACTGACGCTTCACGTGGGGTTGGGGACCTTCCGCCCCATCGAGACCGAGTCGTTGGCCGAGCACCGCATGCACGAGGAATTCGGTCGAATAGCTCCGGAGACCGTGGCACGGATTTCGGCCGCTCGGGAGACGGGTGGCAGGGTAGTCGCCGTGGGGACTACCTGCGTTCGGTTGCTGGAGACGGCTGCCGCAGGGGGCAGGCTGGAACCGTTCACGGGGAACACCGATCTCTTCATCCGGCCGCCGTACAAGTTTCGCGCGGTGGACGCGATGCTGACCAACTTTCACCTGCCGCGTACCACGCTGCTGGTCTTGGTTCGCACCTTCGGTGGTGATGACCTGATCATGCGGGCCTACCAGGAAGCGATTCGTGAAGAGTATCGCTTCTATAGCTACGGCGACGCGATGGTGATTCTGTAGCTGCGGCTCTATTCCGCCGTGGCCGCGTCGAGCGCTGCCGTGTCTTCTTCGCCGAGGATCTTGTCGATGTCGAGGAGAATCAGCAGCCGGTCTTCGAGCTTGACCAGTCCGGTGAGATACTCTCGTCCGAGGCCGGCGACGGTGGGCGGAGGAGGGGCGATCTGGTCTTGGGTGACTCGTAGCACTTCGCTGACGGCGTCCACCACGATTCCGATCGTCCTGGTTCCCACGTGGAGCACCATAATGCGGCTCTCGTCGGTGAGATCGCCTTCGGGCACTCCAAACCGGGTCCGCAAGTCGACTACCGGAATGACCGTGCTGCGGAGGTTGATCAGCCCCTTGACGTAGTGGGGCGTCTG
>JAAEQG010000185.1 GCA_024231775.1 bacterium | reverse complement strand
TTCCGACGGGTTCGGCCACGAACTCGTTCTCTGAACGGCTCTGTAGGATCACGGGGTACCGCATCGCTTCGGCCCTCCCGGTTCGAGTGTAAAGCAAGTGGAGACTGGGTTCAATCCTGCGATGGCATCCAGGCATCCAGGCAGGGTTGACGCACGAAGCAGCCGTGCAACCTCTCGATCAGCCACGAGAGGATCGGGAGTGTGTTGGAAGCTCAGGGCGATCTCCCCGGCGCCTTGCGCGAGCGCATGGATTATGCCGGTCACAGGGTCGGTCCACTCCGCGGGCGGTATCAGGATTTCCTCAGACGGCTTCTACAGGCGCAAGACGGTAATCTCCAGGCCCTGCTCCTTGATCTGGGTCTGCTCGTGGCGCTCTTCAAATGGTGGCGCGTCGCTGCGGCAGTTGAAAATGATCAACCTGCCGTGGTCCAGGCCCAGTTTCTTCAGGTAACCGGCGAGCTGGCCGCGTCCGTCCTTCAAGGGATCACCCTTTCGATCTCGCCACACCTTCAACTCCAACGCCTCGCGCTGCACGCCCCCGGGATACGGCCAGCGCACGCATAGATCCAGCCGCTTGCGGCCGAGCGCGTATTCGCGGACGATGGTTCCGCCAGCATTGACGATCCGTTGAAAGAATGCCATCAGGATCAGATG
>JAAEQG010000184.1 GCA_024231775.1 bacterium | reverse complement strand
GGCTCCGGTATCTCTTCGATCTCGTCGAGCGGGCCGGCCCGGACGCCGCGCTGGCACAGCGAGCGATAGGGGCAATAGTTACAGCGCCGCTCGTGGGGGGTGAGGGGCCAGACCGCATCGTCCCGGCCCGCGATTTCGCCGATGCGGGTAGTCAAGTCAATCTCATCCTTCCTGAACTGGGCCTCGTCGTAGGTGAAACGTTCGGGGTTGGTCGGGAAATCGGCGAACCAATAGATCATCTCTACCTGTTCAGGCGCAAAGGATTGGCCCGCGTTGAGATGCGCCCCGGCTCGAACCAGCAAGTAGGGATAGACGCGGGTCTGCAATCGCTGCGCCAGCCACTTGTGTGGGGTTCGTTTGCGGGAAGTCTTCCAATCCACAATGATGGCTCGCCGCGCGGGGTCTATGGC
Organism: bacterium; assembly: GCA_024231775.1. Classification (GTDB taxonomy): domain Bacteria; phylum Planctomycetota; class Phycisphaerae; order UBA1845; family UBA1845; genus JAAEQG01. Next base: position 426 of record JAAEQG010000184.1, on the reverse strand, counting down.
GACGAGGTCATACTTTGCCAGCAGGCGGTAATCGCCCGCCGGGGCGGACAGCAGAACTTCCGGGTAACGGTCATCCGGCAAATTGGGCGGCCCGTGGTCCAAATAATTACGCCACCAGGGCTGCAAATCGTCGGGGACGGCGTTCGATAAACGATCCAGCGGCAGGCCCAGCGCGTGCTGGTGCACCAGGCGGTGAAACGCCGCCCCTCGCCGGAGATAATGCTCGTTCTCCAGCGCGGGGTCCGCCTCGGGGGCGGGCCAGGCCACGCGCTGCACGTAGCGCAGTTGAAAGCGGCGCGGACAGTCCTCGTAATCCTGGAGGCTGGCCTGGCTGAATTGAAAGTCGTTGGCTAGTGTCATAGTGCGAATCCACGAATGTGCGAATTTACGAATGTGCGAATTTACGAATCTACGAATGTTTGTTCC
>JAAEQG010000183.1 GCA_024231775.1 bacterium | reverse complement strand
TCAGGTTCGTCCGCTGCTTCAGTTCCCACAGCTTCTCGCGGACCGATTCGTACTGGACCGAGTTGTCGCACACCGTCACATGCGGGTACTTCTCCCAGGCGTTCAGGTCCCGCTGATAGTCCCGCTTGCGGCTTCCCGGTTCCTGCCGGATGACCCAGTGGAACCACCGCATGCAGAATTTCGATTCATGCCACCAGCCGTACGCGAGACTGCTGATATCGAACGACTTCGATAGGTCCAGCGCCGCGTACACGGACACGCCGGCGTCCGGGTACTCCGGCGGGTTGCCGGTGTTCTCCTGCCAGACGTCGCCGCCCACCCACTTGATGCCCTTCGTGGAGAACCGGCAGCACTGCATCCGCTCCCACGTCTCCATGTCCCCTTCGGCCTGGTAGGTCGCCAGCTGCCGGTGGTAGCTCTCCACCGGGATCGTGTGGCCCAGCGACGGATTCGCCTTGATCCAGACCGCTGGCCCGCCATCGATCATGTCGTCCTCTTCGTCAAGACCGAAGAACGCGGCGAACGTCTCCATGTCCCAGTGGTCCTCCTCAAGGCTCATTTCCCAGCTGCGGCGCTTCGTGTAGTAGGGCGAGTCCCGGCCAGATGTCACCGACCCCGGTGTGGTCACCGAGATCATCACCGCATGGACGTTCTTCCCCAGCCCGCTGGTAATCTTCGACAGCCAGTCGGTGGTCTGCTCGCTGGATTCATCGACGAAGTACACGACACCCTTCAGGCCGTCGAGGGTCGTCGCCCGTGCCGCCTTCGTCTCGATCTTGCCCTTCGATGCCCTGCACCGCAGCTCGAGCTTTGTGGTCTCCCACTTCGCTTCATCACCGACGTCCGGATCGTTGTAATCGCCATAGGCGTCGACGGCGAAGGCCCGGCACGACTGGTATGCGACCTGGGCCTGCTGCACGGTGTTGGCAAGGATCACCGTGGACGATCGCTCAATCGTGCTGGCGAAGTACAGGAGCAGGGTAGAGCCCATCGTGGTCTTGCCCGCACCCCTCGCGACCTCAATTGCCAGCTGCTTGTAGCGGCGATTCCCACAGGCCCGCCGCCGCCAGAACGCAGCACCCAGCACCCAGGCTTGCCACGGCAGCAGCTCGAACTTCGTCCCGCTCAGCTGATGGCCGTCGTTGATGACCAGGTCGTCCAGCATCGCCTCGTAGCCGAGCCAGTCGTCGTGATCGAAGTATATGTCGTCCCGCTCGAGGTCCGCCATCCACCGCCGGCACGCAACGGTGATCGCCCGGTTCGCTGCGATCTCGCCGGCGACGACGCCGCGCGGGAAGGCGTGCGGGTCGAATCTGGGCATGCCGGTCTCGGGTTCTGACTGGTTCATCGTCAATTCCGTCGAAAAAGAGGCCTG
>JAAEQG010000182.1 GCA_024231775.1 bacterium | reverse complement strand
CTCCCTGTCGGCTGGGCGAACATCTCTCTAGTGAGCTTCCACGCTATGATAGCAGAAACGCACGCCGGAACACAGGCGATGGCATGGAGCCTATGAGGCGCGACGCCAATCCTATGGAGGCGCCGCCAAGTTCATTCCAGAACGCAACTTATCAGTATGTCCCTCCTATCGCCGTTTAGCGTCCTGCAGTGAAGATCCGGGTCTGCAGCTGCGGGCGTCTTCGCTAGCCGAGGAATGTTCCGCAGCGTCGGTTTCCTCCAAGCAGCTTACGGGGGCGCCGATCATTTCCAGCACGGGTTCTCGAGCCTAGGGCTACATTCCGAATCATACGAATCCGCAGCGTCCGCAGTCTCCCACAGGCCAGCCAACGACCGATAATTGCGCCCCGAGTGGGACGGTTGCTTTTGACCGTGCCCAGTCTGTCTCCCAATCGAGGCGCGCAGGTCAGGGGGGCGTCACCAAGCCAAGAGGACGGCGCCATCACCATCGCGAGGGCGGACACGAACCGCTCCGTGCCAGCCTGGAGTCGCCGCCCAGGCCATTGGCCACCTCTTGGGCTGGCGGATATCGCACGTAGGCTCTCTTCCGCGGGGGGATATCGTAGATCACCATTTGTGGGCGTGTCTTCGCCGGTTCGGGATTCCGGCGAGTGTCGGGTACACGCCTGGAGCATCCGGCTCTCGGAAGCGGAAAGGCAGGATGGCGCGAGATCGCGTCGTCGTGCCGGTTGGTGCCTTTGGGGGACGCCGACATGAATCGCTTCGAGCCGTCGACGGTTGGGGGATCACTGCGGGGTTACCGGGTGATCCTGGTGCTAATGGGGTTCGTCCTCATCGTTCAGACGGGGTGGGCTGGGGACCGCGCCAAGGTGGAATCTGCCCTGAGACGCGGTCCCGGCGTGGCGAACCACCCGGTGAACATCATTCCGTCTTCCGCCGTGAGCATACCCGATGGATGGCCCCTGGGTGCCGGAGGGACGCTCACCTGTTTGACCTGCCACGAGCGGCTGCCATCGCTTGACGGAGGTGGGGGGGCGTTCCTCCGCGGCTCCAGCAACGTGGAGCGGGAGTCCGGCGATTTCTGCGCCACCTGCCACGGTAAGAGCACGGAGCACAATGCGGCGGGGATGCACTGGATGGCAATCGACGTCGCCCACGTGAAAGAGGAATATTCGGGTCGTGGGGGGCGTACAGGTCAGCTTGACCGTGACTCCAGACGTTGCATGGGCTGCCACGACGGGGTGAGTGCCAGCGATAGTGACAACACGACGGCCTGGAATCGCGGCTCGGGCTCTGGCCGCGATCATGGGCGCAATCATCCGGTGGGAGTGCCTTACAGCGATCGGCGTTCTCCAAGAGGGTCGGTGCAGCTTCGACCAGCCAGTCTGCTTCCGAAGAAGATCCGCCTGCCCAGTGGGCAGGTCAGTTGTATCTCCTGCCATGATCTGTATTCGCGGGAACGGCGTCGCCTCGCGGTGACCATCGAGGAATCGGCCCTGTGCTTCTCATGCCACGACATGGACTGAGAAGCGCTGGGGGGGGGAAGCCATCGTGCCCTGCGCGGTCGGAGAGGACCGGCGCGGGCAACGCAGCTACTTCGCCTCGTCCGTGCGGTATTGGTCAAAGAGCAGGTCGAGCCCTGCGTTAAGGACGCCTCTAGTTGCGGTTTCGATCGCGGCTACGCTCTCGTTGCGAAACTCGGGGCATCCTCCCATGACCATGG
>JAAEQG010000181.1 GCA_024231775.1 bacterium | reverse complement strand
TTCAGGTGGAACCCGTGGCAGGTGGGGAAACGCATCCAGCCGGAGCGGCAGTTGGAAGCGACGTGCGAGATCTTCAAGAACGCAGGAAGGATGGGGCCAAGACAGTTCGGCTTTATGCACGAAGCGGCGCGGGAACTCTACCTGGAGCACGGCGTGCTGACGGCGGACAAAAAGGTGGCGAAAAATCCAACCTGGAACCACGTGCGGGACGCGGACGAGAACGATGTGATCGACGCCGCGCGGCGCGAGCGGGGGCTGGCGGAGGCGATGCAGGTGAACGTGCACGTGGACGCATTGGAGCCGTTCGAGCGGCAGGCGCTCTCGGTCCACCGGTCGAAGGCGGTCGATATGACGACCTGGGTGGAGCGGTTGGAGAAGCGCCGGACCGAGCGAGAGAGCAAGGGCGACCGGCTCAGCGCCGAGAGCTTGCAGGGGGCGCTGCTGCGATTGCGGCCGTTCACCCAGGGCGAGATGGCGCGGATGTACGGGTCGGGCGAAGGCACGGTGGCGGTCGAGGAATTGGGTCTGCTGGGGCCAGCGGGCGATCAGTGGGGCATCTCGGTCCTGGAGGGTGGGGCGGAGAT
>JAAEQG010000180.1 GCA_024231775.1 bacterium | reverse complement strand
GTCATACAGGATCTTGGCCACGAAGCCGCGCGCTCCGAGCCAGGTGCGGGCAAAATCCGCAGGGGTTGGGGTGCGTTTGATCTGTCCTGTCGCCAGGTCAATGCGAAGGATGGTTCCGCCGAATCCGTCCATGGTGGTTCCTCCCTTTCTCAGTTATGGTCGACGACAGTGAGAGCGCCGGTGTTGCAGACCTCGGTGCACTTCAGGCAGAGGTCACAGATGAGCGGAGTCGGGGCCTCGTCATGTCTGAAGATGGCCTCGCTCGGGCAGGTATCGACGCAGATTCCGCAGTCGGTGCAGTCATCGGGTTCGATCACGTAGGCAAAGTCCACGAGATCGATCACCCCTTCAGGGCAGGCGTCGGCGCAGTCTCCGCACTGATCGCAGAGTACTGGCACAAACAACCCGGGCTCCGGGAATTTGGCAGCGATCCGGATCGCCGCCTTTTTGGGATTAATTTCCTTGAAGTGGGTGATCGCACAGATCTGCTGGCAGAGCTTGCAGCCCGTGCATTTGCTCTTGTCAATCTCGATTCTCATCAACCTCTCCATCCTCGACCGGGCACCCGCCTCAGCGGCGCCCCACGCCCGGATGATACCGCACCGTCGGCCCACCGTCCAGCCGGCTCAGCCGGGAGCTGTTAGCTGTTAGCTGTTAGCGACCTACCCACGCGGCGTTCGAGACACATCTGCGAGGAACTGTTGCGATACCGAGGCGCTCCCAAGCCGTTGAGTCATGGAATTCCGGGCGAATCGTGGCGCGCTCCTCGGCGGGGGGCCAGAACCCTTGGAGTACGGCCCCGCCCTACAACGACTTATGGCCGCTGAACGGGCGACGAATTGTGGGGCAGGCATC
>JAAEQG010000179.1 GCA_024231775.1 bacterium | reverse complement strand
GAGCCTGGCGAAAAAGACCTGCGCAATTTCGCACTGGGATTGAGTCCTAGCGTGATCCGAAACTCGGAGGTGGCCCGGCGGTCGTTTCTGACCAATTTCGTGCGCGATTGCGTGCGGCTGCCGTCCGGCAAGATTCCGCAGACGTTCGGCGTCGTCGTCACGCCCCACTTTAACCGACCGGGCGTCGAGTACGAAAACTATAACCTGAGCGTGAGCGCCATCTACCGCGCCGTCCGGCTCAAGGAGATATTGCCGGAGGCGGACGTGACGGTCTTTTTGCAAGACTACCGGGGGACGGGCAAAGGGCATCACCTGTGGTACCAAAAGGCCCTGGACGCCGGTGTGCGCGTCGAGCGGGCAGAGGCGCTCCACATCGTCCCCAAGAATGGTGCAGAGCAAGCAATCATTCATTTCACCTCGGCGGATGGCGAGGCGCACACGCTCCCCGTCGAGCTGGCGCTCCTGGTCACCGGGCAAAGCTCGCCCTCGCAGATGGAGGAGCTGTCGCGGCTGACCGGCGTGCAGGCGGACGAGAACGGGTTCTGCCGCCTGCGGCCCTTTTCGTGCTGCGAGACGGACGTGGACGGCGTCTTTGCCGTCGGAGAGTTGACCGGGCCAAAGGGCAACCCCGAGACTGTCTGGGAGGGCTGCGCCGCTCTGACCGAAATGAAACAGTATCTGGGAGGAAAGAACTTTGCGCCAACTCCCGGCCCGCCGCTGCGGAACGTTTCGGGCGAACCCGCCCGCGTCGGCGTGTTTATCTGTAATTGCTTCGGCCAATTCAACGAGCGAATGGACCTGGCGGCGCTGGAGGAGCGGGCGCGGGCGCTGCCCGGCGTGGCCCACGCCGAGGTGATCGAGGGCTGCTGCACCGGCCCCACGATCCAGGCGACAGCCGAGCGCATCAAGGCGTCTGGCGTCAACCGGGTCGTCCTGGCGACTTGCACCCCCTTGCAGAAAAAGGGCAAGTACAACAAGGCCGTGATGATGGCCGGACTCAGTCCCCTCTTGTGCGAGTACCTCCGTTTCCGGGAGGACGTGATCCAGGTGCACACGGATCGGGACAAGATGTTGAGCAAGTCGCTGGCGCTGATCCGGGGCGCGGTGGAAAAGGTCAAGCGCGGAAGGCACGCCGCTCCACCTACCGACACGTTCACCGCCCGCGCGCTCGTCGTCGGCGGCGGGCTGGCCGGGTTGACGGCGGCCTCCGAGATCGCCGCCAACGGGTTCCCCGTTGTGCTGATCGAGCGTGAGGAAAAGCTGGGCGGTCAGACGGAATACCTGGACGAGGAGCAGCGAGAGTACGTCAAGCGACTCGTCTCGACCGTGGAAGGTTCCGGCAACGTCACGCGCTACACCCAGGCGGAACTGGCCCAGGCCGAAGGGTACGCGGGCAACTATCACGTGGTCGTGGACACGCCGACGGGCGCGGTCCCGGTGGACGCCGGTGTGATCATCGTGGCGACGGGGGCCGAGGGCTACGCGCCCCAGAGTTTCCTCTACGGCGAGGATCAGCGGGTGGTGACGCAGACAGAGCTACGGGCAAAGCTGGGGAACGGCGAGATTGCCGGTCAGGTGGCGATGATCCAGTGCGTGGGGTCGAGAACCCCGGAGGTCCCCTACTGCTCCCGGCTCTGCTGCAACCAGGCGTTGGAGAACGCGCTCGCGTTGCGGGAGGAGGGCGCCAAAGTCACCGTGTTCTACCGCGACGTGGCGACCTACGGCAAGGTGAACTATTACCGGCTCGCCAGGGAGGCGGGCGTGCAATTTGTTCGCTTCCCCGACGACGATTACCCGGAGGTGCGAGGCAACGGGGCCGGGCTGAAGGTCGCCGGGGGAGGCGAGAGTGTCGAGGCGGACTGGGTCGTGTTGAGCACCGGGATCGCGCCGGACGCGGAGAATAACCAGGCGCTCTCCCAGGTGTTGGGCTATCCACTCGACTATGAGGGCTTCTTTTCCAGCGACATTAGCAACTATCCCTACGAAGAGGCGATCAAGAAACTGACCAAGCCTTTCGAGTTGGCCGGTAATGGCGTCTTTCCGGTGGGGCTGGCCCATTCGCCGCGCTCGTTCGATGAGACGATCTTGACGGCGAAGGACGCCGCTGGCCGCGTGCTGGTGGTCATCGGCAAGCAAAAGATGGGGCCTCCGAATGGCATATTTGTCGCCGAAATCCACGAATCCCTGTGTATGGGATGTGGCGTCTGTGTGGACGTCTGTCCCTACGGGGCGCGGTACCTCGATGAGTTGGAGGGAGT
>JAAEQG010000178.1 GCA_024231775.1 bacterium | reverse complement strand
GCCCGGTGACCAGGACCGGTACGATGGAATGTTCGGACTCCGGCGTATCGTCCAGGATGCCCTGGAAGCGGTCGGATACCGGGTTCGGATGGGTCGGTATGCTCTGCCAAACGACTGTGTGCCCATCAACGGCCACTTTGATTGCGCCGAGTGGTACAAAGATGAACGAGATCGTCTCCGCGTGCGTCCGGTGTCCACCCCGCCGGTGCCGGAGAGCACATTCCGGTTCGACCTGGCGGATGGTTCGTCCACCAGCCCTGGCGATGCGCCAGCGTTGCCGGTAGAGATCCGGGTGAACAGGAGCGGTGTCCTCGTTCGTGTCCCCGCCACCTCCGACGAGGTCTACTCGGTCGCCGAGGTCTATCTCGAACACTACGATGGACAGGTCGTCGTCCGGGCCTGGGATCAGGAGACGATGCGCGTGGACTATGGCGGCGACCCCGTTGCCGCCGTCACACTGCTGGCTGACTCGGCGGATCGGGAGATGGAGGCGAATGATGACTGAACAGGAAGCAAAGCGTTACGTCGCGGCTCAACTGGCGTACCTGGCTCTCCAGCATCGGCAAGCAGCGGAGGAATGCTCGAACCTGGCTGAGAACACCGCGAATGCCATCCGCAACCTGCACGATGCGGCAGCAGTTTTGGGCATCAAGGACGACTTCGAGGTCTCTTGCTCGATGCTCGACGTTCGACTCTACAGACGAGGAGGTTAAAACGTATGAACGAAAACATCTACAAACTCCCCACCATCAACCTGGGGACACTGGAAAAGAAAATCGAGCGTCTCTCCCGCCGGGCTGCCAAACTCGGCTCCCCCGACGTGGGGATGGAGATACTCGAAGGCTACGAGGATGTCGAAAACGACGATGGAACCGTGACCCGGTTCTACCAGGTGC
>JAAEQG010000177.1 GCA_024231775.1 bacterium | reverse complement strand
TCAGCGGTTGGTTTGGGGGCGGTATCGGCAACTGGGGATTCGGTGTGGAGCACGCGATCACCCTGATCAATTCCACGATCAGTGGCAACCGTGCGCGAATTGCAGGTGGTGGCATCGCCGGACTGGGCTATGGGGAAGGGCTCATAACGCATTCGACCATCGCCAGGAACGAATCGGATCGAGGTGCTCCTGTCATATTCTTTGGAAGATCGCGAACAGAGATCATGAACTCAGTCATAGAGGGCAGATGCGATGGCCCGTTCTGGGATTCCCAGGGTTGGAACATGGTCGGGCCGTTTGTCGATGATCACTGTCTTGGGGTTGTCATGCCGACAGACGTCGTAACGGAGGATCTCGGTCTGGGTCCTTTGGCCGATAACGGCGGTCCGACGATGACGCATGCGCTACTGCGCGGAAGCCCGGCCATCAACGCGGCCGATCCAGCGAGCTGCGAGGCCACCGACCAGCGAGGTATACCGCGGCCGGTGGGCACCGGATGCGATATTGGGGCATATGAAGCGCTGATCTCGGCGGTGGACATACCCGTGCTAGGTTACGCCGGGTTGCTGGCCCTTGGGGGTCTCCTCCTGGTGGCGGGCATGGCGGCCATGCGCCGATGAGAAGGGGACCTCCAAGCCTCCCGAGAATCCAGAGGTGGAAGAACCTCAGGCCGGAACGGACCTCTCCAGCCAAGCGCTTTCAAACAGTACACCGGTGAGTCGCCGGAGGAATATCGGAACCGAGAGAAACCCCTAACCCGGAAACTGGTGCCGGCCAACGGGATGAACTCCGATGCGTTCTGGATAAAGGCGACCGTCGACGACGTGCCTCCAGATCAGGCGGAAGGCCTGAGGCGGAGACTACGAGAGGTCGCCGCCAGTGAAGAGAACAGCGAAACGACCGAACGGTGGCCCACCCTGGTATTCACCACCAAAGAAATACAAGACGAGAATATAGAGCAACAGATGGCCCAAGCAATCTGGGAAACTCTTGAGGCCTACCCAAGAGAAGCGCACCGGCTCTGGATCCGCCATGTGATCCGAATCGACTCCCCGGCTTTCTTCCACCTACTCGGTGAAAAGAGTCGCGAGCTGGCACGCAACGATGCGCAGCGCGGATTGGAGTTGGCAGAGCTAGCCTGGGCGCACCTGGATAGAAACGCGGCGTCATTGGGTGCCGAGGTGGCGAATCTACGCGTTCTTGCAAGGGCATGGGTAGGGAATGCGCTCAGACTTGCTGACGATTTCACCGGCTCGGAACGGGCTTTCGTCCGCGCCAGGGAACTATGGCGGGCTGCTGGGCAGGACGCTGGAATCGAAGGCGAGTTGTGTGATCTGGAGGCTACGCTACGTATTCATCAGCAGCGGTATGCCGAAGCTCTGTCCCTCTTAGACCGCGCGATCTCCATTGCCCGAACCCATGCTTGCCCCCGGTTGCTTGGTAGCTGTCTTCTCCAGCGAGTAGCTGCTCTCGCTTACACCGGCGATCGAAATGGTTCGATTGAGGAGCTTCAGCGGGCCACCTTGGCTCCTAGGGGCCCTCGGGCATTACGCGGCCCGGAGGCCGGCATCGCTGACCGCCTTTCGCCTGGCCGCGTCGCTCACCGTGATCGACCTCCGGACACGGTCGCCGTTCGCGGATGAGGCCGAGATTTTTCTAACTCCCCAGATCCTGCGCTTGGAGGGGGAGGCGCAGATGCCGATCTGGCGGGCCAGGAGAGCCGGCAAGAGCGAGGAGGTCCTGCTCTGCGCCGCCGGCATGGTGCTCGAGCTCTGGGAGTTTGCGGATCAGCTCCGGCAAGCGCCGGAGACGAGTGCCGGAGCGCTCCTCCATGCCAACGGCTGGGCGAGCCCGGCGGCCGCGAAGATCCTCCGCAAGCTCACGCTTGGCGCCTCGGTGGCGGCGGTGGTTCCCGAGGGGGGCCTGATGCGGGGCTTCCG
>JAAEQG010000176.1 GCA_024231775.1 bacterium | reverse complement strand
GTCAAGGAGTGGAGAGCCATCGAGTACGCGTATCTCGAAGCTTGGGACGCGTACCAGGAATGCCTCGAACGGGAACGTTGACGTCAAGCGCGTTCTACACTCGTCAAGAAGAAGGGCGTCTGGTATCTCACCGAAGAGGGAGAGAACGCGGTGGCTTGGCTCCCTCCACCCGCTGCGATCAGCACACCTCCCCCCGGGGGTAGCTCGTCGTGATCTTGCCGCGGATGGCAACGATCTGGACCCCGGGGCGGATCAACCGCTCCGCAGCCACCGGGCGCCACGCCCTTGTTCCGCCCCCAGCGAGGTCGTCGGGATCGTGGTCGCCCCTGGGGCAGCGCCGGGATATGGACGGGAACAGGAGGCTGGTATATGATCCGATCTGGCAACAGATTCGCCGAAAAGGAAGCAGAAATGGCGATTGTAGGGCGATTTTTCCAGGATTCGGACTCCAGCTACTTCCTCTTTGGTCCGCGCGGCACGGGAAAGTCCACATGGCTGCGGGAGCACCATCCGGACGCCTTGTGGGTGGATCTCCTGCAGCCCGACGTCCATCGGCGATACGGAGCGCGCCCGGAGCGGCTGCG
>JAAEQG010000175.1 GCA_024231775.1 bacterium | reverse complement strand
TTGACACGAGGTCGTCCCCATGGGTCCACGTGCCGGCACGGTCCGACACCACCGACAACACCATCGCCGAGTACGTCCGGATCGGCGAGGGCTATCGTGAGGAGAGTAAGAACAGGGCCGTCGTCAAGTGGGTTGACGGGACCGTGCTGGATACGGTGCTGCAGGTGTAGGATCTACGCGATGCGGTTCATGTGGGGCGGGCCGTTGCCCGCCCTTCCAACGCCGCTGCAACGTCGACCGGAGAAGCGAATGACCTCAGCAGCCGACGACGACAAGATCAGGGATCAGTACGACAGCCCCTGGAAGAACATCCTGGACCTCTACTTCCCCCAGTTCATGGCCTTCTTCTTTCCCAAGCTCGCCAAGAAGATCGACTGGTCGGCGGGCTACGAGAGCCTCGAGCAGGAGCTGCACGAGGTGGTCCGCGACGCCGAGACCGGCAAGCGGGTGGTCGACAAGCTGATGAAGGTCCGCACCCTCAGCGGCAAGCCTCTTTGCGTCTTCATCCACATCGAGATCCAGGTTGGCCGCGAGTCGGAGTTCCCCCTGCGCATGTTCATCTACCACTACCGCCTCTTCGACCGCTACCCCGAGGCGGTGGTGAGCCTCGCCATCCTGGGCGACGAGGACCCCGGCTGGAGGCCGGACCGGTACAAGCACAAGCTGTGGGAAACCGGCTGGCATTCAAGTTCCGGGTGGCGAAGCTGTGGGACT
>JAAEQG010000174.1 GCA_024231775.1 bacterium | reverse complement strand
TGAAGCCACTGGTCAAGTCGTTCAAGGCCACCGGTGAGACGCCGGTGAGGAAGACGCGCTCCAGCCCCTGGCCTTCCGTGGCGCTCTTGACCGACTTGAAGAGCTGCTTGTACGGACCGGCCTTGGCGAAAAGGGTGTGATAAGTGCCGATGTCTTCGGCCATCACCTCGTTGACGAAGTTGTCGTACTCGTCGATCAAGAGATAGAGCTTGTAGGGGGTCTGCTCGACGTTGTGGAGGATGCTGTTGAGGACGGCCGCAGAGCCGCCTTCGAGGTCCACCGGACCAGGGAGGTGCTCCTGGTACCGTGTCGTGAAGGCCCTGGCCTGATATATGACGTGCTCCCGGAGGCTCTTGGCAATCTCCTTGACGCCACCGCTGGGATCCACGTCGGAGAAGTTCCACTGCAAGACGAAGTAGCGATTGGCGGGCGGCGTGGGGTTGTTGCCGATCGCCAAACCTCCGAAAAGCGTCGAACTGCTCGGCATAGCGCAGGTCGTAGTAGGTGGCGAGGGTTTGGATCCACAGCGACTTGCCGAAGCGCCGGGGGCGCAGGAAGACGAGGACGTCGCCTAGATCCTCGATGTCGCGGATGTGGGCTGTCCGGTCGACGTAGACTCTCCCCTGCTGGCGGATCCGGCGGAAGTCTGCGATGCCGTACGGAAATCTGATCATGATGCCTCGGAGCTCCAAATCGAGTCTACCAGACCGCTCTCTGACCGGTAAGGTGGCAAGCCACGAGGGGTGCAATTTGAGGTGTTTCCCAGACCAAGCCCAATCTCGGGCGTCCGGCGTCGGGGCCGGTCAGAGAAGCCGCCTTGGGCGGCTCAACTGACAATCTTGGCGATCACACCGTCCCAATCAGTATCGAAAGTTCCAGAAGCGGCTGCCTTTGCGCCGAGCGACTCCGGCTCCGCTCCGCTCCACCTCCGCCCGCACGGCGCCCTGCCCTATTCCCCTTCCTGTTCTCGACCTTCTTGACCTCGGACCATGCGCAAACCAGTGCGGCCGCCCCGGCTGCCCGGACCGCCCATGCTCCGGCAGGCGGAACGGCAGCGCCTGCCGTCGAGTATCCACGAGCCGCCACGCAGGACACGACTCTCGCCTTCCCGAGATCCGTGCGGGTCGACCGCCTGACCCTTTTTGTACTGGC
>JAAEQG010000173.1 GCA_024231775.1 bacterium | reverse complement strand
GTGACACGCATTCCTCGAATGCACGGCTTGCCGCCCATGACGCGCGGGTCGAGGGTGATTCGATCGAGCTCGGCCATGTCGCTACTCCTCCGTGAACACCAGCCATTCTATTCTACCAGACCCGCCGGTCAGTCGATGGACATAGCACCCAGCGCAGGGCGAAGCACTCCAACACCACCAGGGGACACTCTGCGGATCGAGTCACCCGATCAGGTCCGCCAAGCGGACTCGGACCGTGTAGTCGACCCTGGTGAGCGGAGCGTTGCAGACCACCAAGCCACTGTCCCTGGCAATTCAGGACCGGGTGTCGGATCTGGAGCGGCGGGCGGCGCCGGAGCCGGTGGAGCCCGAGGCAACGCGGGCACAGCTGGTGCTTTTCCGTCCGCTGCCCTCCTCTGGCGATGATCCGCAGCAAGGTGGTCTTGCCCGAGCCGTTGGGGCCCGCCAGGAGCAGGGCCTCGCCCTGCGGCACCGCCAGTTCGACGTGGGCCAGGGCCCAGTAGCGGCCGAAACGTCGACCCAGGCCCTGGGCCTCGATGGCCGGTTGGAGGTCGTTCATCGTCGTCTTGAGCTCGTCCGAGTCCGTCGTCGTGTCCCCCGGTGCACGAACCCGTGCGCCCCGGGGAGTCCCGAGCGGGAGGGACGGTCGTTCCCCGGAGGCACACGCTCTCGAAGTCCGTGGCTCCGGTGGCGGGTATACTACCCTACGTACGCGGCAGGTATACCGTCGGATTGAGGTGAGGAGGGCAAACCCTCCCCGGAATCGGGTCCGTAGACGGCCGGAAGCTCGCCGAGGTCTACAATCACGTCCTGAACCGCAGTCCAGCACATGTTCCGAGCCCAGCCGACCGCCTTTGACGAATGACCGCAGTGCCAGTCTTGCAGCCGTACTTGCTAGGATCGGCGGAACCCAGTATAGTTGAGCCGTTATGATCGCCAACCGGTCGCCCGAACCGACGCTGAGACGATCCGAGCATCGGGAGCTGGAGCTGCCTCGGGCTTCAGAGCCCAACGCACGGGGCCCCCACGGCCACGGACCGCTCCTGCCGGCCGACCGTCCCGCGCGCAGGGTACTGCTCCCTACAGACCGGGGACGGCGGATCAACGCGATCTGGGAACCCCTCCCGCACAGGCCTGGGATGGCTATCGAGTCCCCGACGCTGGACAGGCTCCGTGCCAGGCGGCAAGCCCTCGCCCCGTTTGACAGTTGGGAAGGATGTATGGCGTGCCTTTAAGTCCTTTATTTTCGATGAGTTGTAGGTAGAGGCCATGCGTTCTCTCGGATGTTTAAGCGTGAACGGATCGACCTTGAGGCCGCAGAAAGAGCCTTGCAGGCGTACCTTCAGATCCCGATAGACATCATCGATGTCGATCTCTTGTCAGCCGTCCGACTTTCGCACGAGCTCAATGTGTATGCCTACGATGCTTACGTAATAGACTGCGCCAAGAGACTTGGCGCACCATTGATCTCGCTCGATGGCGGCCTTTTGGAAGCTTGCCGACGAGCCGAGGTTGAGATCATCGAGGTGAAGGAATGACCGTTTACACACTCGAAGAGACTGATGACAAACTGACAGCCATCCTTGAAAAGGCCACAATCGATGGGGAGGTCTGCATTCAGGGTGAGCAGGGGCGCCGTTTTGTCCTGAAGCCTGATCTACGGCACTCCGCCGGTTGCTCGGGCTTCGACGATGTCCTTTAGCATCGGCTCTACTCCAAGGGTTGTATTTTCCTGAGTGGCTCGTCGCTTCG
>JAAEQG010000172.1 GCA_024231775.1 bacterium | reverse complement strand
GGCTCCTGAACTCCGTGTTGTAGCGGCCGTGCATGTCGCTGATCTGCTTGTAGGCGAACAGTGCGTAGTAGCTTTGTGTGCACCATTAGTTGTAGTCGCCGGTAAGGACGACGCGCCCCGACGGCTTCTCCGCACTGTGGCAGGAAATGCAGTGCCGATCCAGAATCGGCTGGATGTGACGAGGATAGTCGAAGACGTCAGGGACACCGGGGACAGGTCTTATCTGGCTCGGCGATCGCTCCAGGGCCATGAGCGTACTGCGACCGTTGTCTGGGATGATGGTCTCCGTGCGGGGCTCGTGGCAGCCCACGCACCCCTGGGTCTCACCGGGCATGACCATCGTGTAGCTCTGCATCCGCTTCACCGCCAGCCCCTTCGCGTCCAGGGCGACGAAGTAGAGTCCTCGCAAGGCAGGAACCTCGAACGACGCCGACCCGTCAGGTTCCACGGGCACGGTGCCCAAAACTCGGCGCAGCGTGTGGGTGCCATCCATGCTGAGGAGCCCCGGCAACGAATAGTAGCTGATAGGCTTGGGGAGATCCTCCAGGACGAGTATTTCTTTGATGTCGCCGGGCTTGATTCCGTTCATCTCCTCGCCGCGTCCGGAATAGACATCCGCCAGGACGAACTGGCCCGTCGTCTTTTGCAGGTCGATATCGGAGTGAATCACGGGCTCGCGCGATTTAGGACGGATCACTCGTGGGTCGTGGACCATCTTCTCCTCGCGATAGATCTGTTGAGCCCGCCCCTTCCCAT
>JAAEQG010000171.1 GCA_024231775.1 bacterium | reverse complement strand
GTCATCGTGAAATCTCCTGACATCCTGTCCAGGAGAGCGCGCTCCCGATATACCCGCTAGAAAACACATCGGACAACCCCACCGTTCGGCTTGAGCGAATCTAGCGCTGCCATATTAGGACAGGCTACATTCTCCTTGTAGTAGTTTGCTGCTTGACGATGAGGGGGGTTGGAACCCTTCTTATCCCGCTCGTCGCCCCTCTCCGGGATCGGGTCGCTTGTGGACACGATGATGCAGCGATCTTGGCCATACGTCTCAAAGAGCCGTTTGACGCAGGGCACCGGCTCGGACTTGTCGCCGCCGCGCTCCTGGTCGCTGAGGGCGTGATGGCTGCAATGGTGTGCCAACTTGAAGATGTCCCAGCCGAGTCGCTCCAGCCGCTTGCGGCCCTCTGTGACTTTCACTATGTCTGTGATCACCGCGTGATCAACGTCGGAGGTAAGAAACAGCCTCGTTTGCTCACCGTCAACGACGAAGGTCGCGTGCATTACCAGAGAGTCGTTGTTTCGATCCTCCACGGTGTGTTCATCTTGCCGAACTGCAAAGGGCGAGTGGACGAAGAACTCGACTCCGTCCTTCTTCACCGTGAACTCTGGCGCGCGCTTGCCTGCGTCGGTCACCAGGTGTTCGCGCCCTTTGAAATCAATGCCGTTTTCTTCGCACCACTTCTTGAGCCGGGCAGGCCGAGAAAACACGCGGATCCCCGACTTCGCTTTGAATCGCTCACGGGCTTCCTTTTGAATCGCCTTGGCCTCTGTGTCCGCATCCTTGCCTAACTTCTCAGTGATTATGGCGGCGGGCACCCACATCGTGTTCATCTTGATGCGCGGACCCGATTCTACGTCGTCCTGGTACTTGGCGATGTGTTCAAAGTAGAAGAAATCGGTTGCCCCGGCGTAGTGATCCCAATCAAGGTGCGTAAAGGCGACCACGTCGTAGAAACCGCGCTCGGCAGCGTCAGGATCTTCGCGAAGCTCCCGCGGGAGGTCACATCGGGGGTCGTCGTCACTATCGGGATCGCGCGTGTGGGCGTAGTCGAAGAGGATTTTCTTCCCGCTGGCAAGGTCGACGAGGATGCAGTCCGCGTTTCCGATCGGATAGTAGGTCACCGTTGGCATGATCAACACTCCCTCACCACGCGACCGACCTGAAGCGGTAGCGAAGCGCAAGTCGCTGCTGGCCAGACAATCCGTCACCCAACCAGCTGGAGTAACAGCCCTGCATATTGCGCGCCAGACGCAGATTGACCGCAACATAATGGATAACCGACTGATACTCCGGGACTTGCGCGGGTCGGTCCCGCATCGCCTACGCGTGTAGGTTCGGTGCCAGTTTGGCACAGGCGCGTCGTCCAGCTGCCGATTCGTCACTCATCGAGTGATTGCGGATCTTGGCTGGCGCAGGTGAGGCACCGGTGGTGCGGGGCCTCGGGAACCTGGGGTCAAACCTCGGCGGCGGCCAGGGCGAGCAGGCTGGACGCCCGACCGTCGGCCTCGGAGCGGTCGCCGGCGTTCTGGAGCTGGCCGGCGAGGCGGGTCAGGGCGTCGACCACCGCGAAGATGGTGAAACCACCCTGAACGCGGGCGATCTCGGTGGCCTCCTTGGCCAGCGTGCGGGTGATGCCGTGCTTGGTCAGCACCTTCAGCACCTCGTCCGCGTTGTCGGCCAGCTTCGTCGTCATGGCCTTGCGGATCACCTCGACGAAGCCGTCCCGCCACTCGTCACGCTCCTCCACCAGCGCCTCGACCCGCCGGCGGATCTCGGCCAGCGACTCGTGGACGTTGGCGGTGTGCTTGCGGCTGAACTCGGCCACCTCGACCGCGTCCCAGACGATGTGGTTCTGGCACACGGCCTGGAACCAGAACGTCTGCGCGCCCACCGACCGCCGGCCGACCGCCGAGTTCCAGATGAAGAACCCGGGGGCGAAGGCCTCGCCCTCGATCTCGGCCCAGCCGGCCGGATCGATCAGGAACACGAGCATGTCCTGCTCGCCGCAGTACAGGCCGGAGCCGCCGCCTTCCGCCTCCTGCGGCGGCTGGAAGTCCGTGGCGAACTCCCGGAGCACGCTGAGCAGCTCGACGTTGTAGAGCCGCGTGTAGCTGGCCTAGTGGATCGCCCGGACGGTCTCGCCGGTGGTCAGGAGCTGGAGCGGCTTGGTGCCGCCGGGGCAGGGTCTCGGCGAACACGCGGCCGGCGGTCGTGGGCGACCCACAAGATCACACGTCGCGGACGAGAGCGGTATGTCATGGTCGTGGGCGGCGAGGTCTGCGAAGCCTACATACTGCTGGGCTACCTGTCTCCGCTCCACTTCTGCCAGCTGCCTCAATTCGACGGATGGACACTTACCACGCAGCGCGCCTGGATCATCGCCGGATGCAACCGCTCGTGTCAGGTCGCCATGGCCCAAGCCAAGTCCAGCCTCCGCAACCTCCGCTCGGTCCGCCGAACCCTCAGATCCAACAACGCCGTATAATCCAGGGAACACGAATCCCCACATTCCGCGCCGGCCCCATACAGAACCACCCACGCGTCCGTACAACCCTTCTGTAACGGGCTCTTGCATGGAGCCGAGCCAAAGCGGACGGGAGGAGAGAGATGGATGCAACGAACGACATAGGGGGGGATGATGGAGCACGTTCAACCAGACCGTCGCGACGGCCAGGGAGCGAACCGAGAAGGGGCGCTCGGCCGCAGGCAACGTGTGACGCGATGGGGCAGGCCCTGAGTCAACTCTTACTACCGGTCATGACGACCGACGAAGTCGCAGCGCTGCTACGCTGCGAACCCGCGACCGTACAGCGGTACGTCCACAACCACAAGCTCGTGGCCATCCAGATCGGCCGGGAACGTCGGTTCCGGGCCGAAGACGTGCTGGAGTTCATCGCCACGCGGCCCACTACGCAACGGTTCAACGGCAGGACCCGAAGGCAGAGCTCCTGACAACCAGGTTGCCATCCGAGTGTCGTATCGAGGCACCAGAAAGCCTGACGCTCTCTCCTTAACAACTCGAAACTCAAGATCGCAGATGGCCGGAACGTCGGCGTCTGCAGGGTCCGACGATGATTCTTGGAAAGACGCATGTCTGGCGTATCCGCCTGACGCTGCTCAATGGAGGGGAATCTATGATCACCAAAGTCGGGCTGTTGCATGAGCCAGGGCGTAAGCTGCCCTGGCTTGTGAAGTGGTGGAGCGATCCCGATCCCGACACCGGGAAGCAACAGAGGCGAACCAAGGCGTTCCAGTACAAGCGGGATGCCGTGGCCTTTCAGGCGGACAAGCAAGCTGAGATGGATAGTGGCGAGCGACGTACCCCCCGAAGAGACGTGACGCTGGGCCAGTTATGCGACGAGTTCTTGAGAGCCCGTGCCGCTCATCTCAGCTACAAGTCACAGAAGGGCTACCGCGACATGGCGACCCAACTCCGGGAGCATCTCGGGGCATCCAGGCTGCTGTGTCAGATCGAACAACGGCACGCCGAGAGGTTCATCGCGACCCGAAGGCGTCGGGACGGACGGCCCGGCGATCTGAGTCGCACAACGATTGCCGGATGCCTCACCTGTGCCAAGGCCATCTTCGGTGCCGCGATGGAGTGGGGCTACATCGCCCGCAACCCGTTTGTGCCACCACCACGGCCAGGCCGCAGGGGGCGCGGTTCATCGCCACTGCGGGTGAAGGCAAAGCCCAGGCCATGGCAGCACATCACGCCGGATGAATTCCTGCGGTTCCTGGCGGCGGTCCCGGACGTACGCCGTCGGGCAGCCTCTTGGCTCATGTATGGGTGCGGGCTTCGGCCAGGCGAGGTCTACAACCTGACGGCTGACAAGATTGACCTGCCTGGGCGAGAGGTACATATCGAGAGCCGCGAGGCGACCCCCGACATGCCACCCTTCAAGATCAAGTGCGCCGAGCGGAGCGACGACAGCAAGGAGCGCTCGGTCCCGATCCCCGATGCTGCGGTGCCCGATCTAACGGAAGCGATCGCGCTGTCGTTCAGGTCGGGCGGGTTCGTGGTGCTGACCGGTGAGCGGTACCACCGCGTCCGCGAGGCGTGGCATCGCTGCCAAGGGGAAGAGCCATGGGGACCGAACAAGGTCGTCCGCCCGTGGCAGAACGAGGACATGATCAACAACGTCTTGCGGGGTACCAAGCGGGCGCTGCAACGAGCTGGCGTCGAGTTGACCGCCCTGTTCAAGCTGAACACTTTCCGCAAGTCGTTCGCCCAGAACCATGCCGACAGCGGCACGCCTCCCAAGACGCTCGCCAAGCTGCTGGGGCACTCCGACACTCAGATCACGATGCAGTTCTACAACCGGGTGACCGACGCCAACGTCCGGGAGGCCGCCCGGACCACCAACCGGCTTTTCGCAAATGCTCGCGGGGGAAAGAACGCTGGCTGAACGCCGCCGTGTTGCCTCGTCATTGCCACTGGATTGCCACTGGCTGGCGTTTGGAGGCCCAATTCTGTAAAACGATGCGGGCGCAACTCCAACAAAACGGCGACTCATTGCCACTGGATTGCCACTGGCGCCGGTTTTTGGCCGTTTCTGGCGTCTCCCGAACCGCCGTAAGTCCTTTCCCCACAAAGACTACGCCGCCAGGGACTCGAACCCCGGACCCGCTGATTAAGAGTCAGCTGCTCTAGCCAACTGAGCTAGCGGCGCTCGTATGGTGATTAAAGCACCTACTCGCCCTCGCGTCAACCTCCAACCGCGAACCGTGCAGGTTCGCTGCCCTGACTCGGCTAGCGGCTCGGCGGGGGCACTACGTCCCACGCTCCCATGGGCGATTTCTGAAGGTGGATCACCGGGTTACGCTTGTGGGTCAGCTCAAACGTGCCCGTATCCACGCGGACCCATACGCGACGGCTCCAGTCCAGCTCCAACTGGCTGAGATCCATCGAGAACCTGACCACGTCCTCAGTCTCAAGCCCGATCCGGTTGGGTCCGCGAAGCCATCCGTTCACCCAACCGCCGGCTGCCCCCTCCTTCAGACTCTCAATCCGAAGCCACCCATCGGGGGGTAGCTCCAGCTCGGTCATGGGAGCCGCGGGGGGGACTTCGGACAGCGTCGGATCTGGGGTGGGGAGCACCGGCTGGGTGGTCGTCGCAGGCGCTGCGGAGGTGGGTACGGCTTGAGGCTTCGAGCCCGGTTCGCTGCACCGCGCAGCTAGCAGAACCGGCACCAGCAGGGCAAGCGCCCCGCCACAGCGTAACCGGGGATGCCCCCATAACCGGGCGCTCAGGGTTCGCAGGGCCAAGACTTGGGGGGTGGATGTCCTGGACATATTCGTGTTCCCTCCGGCGATCTCATACCTGATCTAGATCAATCGTACCGATTGCCCGATTCCCGATCATCTTGCTTCTCTCATTCGAGTGGCCGCGCGGACTGAAGTCCGCGGCTCGTTAATCGGCATAGTCCTCCTGGACCTGGTATCAGCAACCCGATCGGTGATGCGATCCCGCCCGGGCGATGTCGGCCTCCGGTCGTCGATACAGCCGCGGTCCAGGTCCTCAGCCGGTGACAGCTGTCCCTGGAACGGGCTTTCCGGCCGGTCCGCCCTGTGCGCCCCCCGAGTACCCCATACCCGGATTGACCGACGACCGTTGCGAAGCGCACATCGTTATTGTACGGTGCCCGCGTACCGGGTGGCGTGCAGGTGCTCAGCATGCTGCCGGCGTCGCACGGCACCCTCAGGTGCCTCCACCGTGGGGAACGAACATTGTGGGTCTCCGGGCGGACGACCGCCAAAGCGGCGTGCGATTATAGTGTTTTCTCCCGGCATCGCACCTGCGGTGGCGTACTTCGTGCAAACCGGACTCATCTATGGCTATGGAAGAACTCACCCCCAGGCAGATCGTCGAAGAGCTGGACAAGTACGTCGTTGGGCAGCACGATGCCAAGCGCGCCGTCGCTGTGGCTATTCGCAACCGTTGGCGCCGCCAGCAACTGCCCGAGAGCATGCGCGACGAGGTCGGCCCTAAGAACATCATCATGATTGGACCGACCGGAGTGGGCAAGACCGAGATTGCCCGCCGACTCGCCTCCCTGGTGAACGCGCCCTTCGTCAAAGTGGAAGCCACCAAATACACCGAAGTCGGATACCACGGGCGAGATGTCGAGAGCATGGTCCGCGACCTCGTGGACCGGGCTGTGCATATGGTCATGAGTGAGCAGCGTGAGGTCGTGCGAACTGAGGCCGAACGGCTTACCGAAGAGCAGCTTCTCGACGCCCTGATGCCGCCGACCGACCTCCAGGCCTCCGGTGAAGACGTAACCGAAGCAGCGGCAGAACGCCGCCGGCGCAACCGGGAGAAGTTGCGTACCCAACTCGCCACCGGCGAGTTGGACGACCGCACGGTCGAACTGACTATTGAGCAGAAGGCCACTCCGGTGGGGATGTTCGCCGCGGTGGGAGATCAGATCGACCCGGAGATTCAGGGCTTTCTCGAGCGTTTGATCCCCAGCCAGTCGAAGAGCCGTCGGCTTCCGATTCACGAGGCCCGCAAAGTCATCTTCGATCAGCAATGCGACACGCTTATCGACCGCGAGAAGGCCATGGAGATGGCCCTGCTCCGCGCCGAGAACCGAGGAATGATCTTCATCGACGAGCTGGACAAGCTGTGCAGCATGGGTGGTGCTCACGGACCGGACATCTCTCGCCAGGGGGTCCAGCGCGATCTGCTTCCGATTGTGGAAGGGGCTACGGTCACCACTCGCCACGGACAGGTCAAGACGGATCACGTCCTCTGCATCGCCGCCGGAGCCTTCAGTCGCGGCAGCCCCAACGACCTCATGCCCGAATTGCAGGGACGTTTCCCCATCCGGGTGGAGTTGACCGATCTGACCAAGGACGATTTCCTACGCATCCTCACCGAGCCCCAGAACGCTCTGACCACGCAACACATTGCCCTGATGGCTACTGAGGGGGTGAAGGTTGAGTACACGGAGGAGGCGATTGAGGAGGTGGCGGTGCTGGCGGGAGAGATGAACGAGCGTGCCCAGAACATCGGAGCCCGCCGACTGCACACCATCATGGAGAAGTTGATGGAGAATCTGTCTTTTGAGGCTCCGGAGCGTCGCGGGGAGTCGGTGCGGGTCGACGCGGCCTACGTTCGCGAGCGTCTGGAGGACGTGATCCGCAACGAGGAGGCACCTCACTTTGGCTTCCGCGGGCGGGACGCGGAGGATCCGAAAACAGGGTAAACAGTCGTAACCTGTTTTAGCACAACTACTTATGAAACCCACGGCGCGTGTTGCCCGGTCGAAGCACGTGACCGGCCACAGGTTCCTGGGCGGTTTGGCCGGCGCGGCGAAAGGGGGCTTTGCCCTAACCCGATGTTATGATAAGCTATTGCCCTCTCCGCAGCCCGGAGAGGGGTAGACGGACGTTGGATCTGGTAGTGAGGGTCAGCCTCGTTGCTTGCCGAGCGGGGGCGAACCCAAGATGTGATGACAGAATCGGAGGCGGTGTGGTCAAGATCAAACCACGGGGTATGGAATCAGTTCAGCAGATGCTCAAACGCTTCAAGCGGTTGTGTCAGCGCGAAGGCCTGACCCGTGATATGAAGCGGACCAGCTACTACGAAAAGCCATCCGAGCGAAAGCGTCGCAAGTCACGCAAGGCCATGCGACGCACGGCTATGACCTAGGTTCAGTTTTCTCCGGCATCAGCAGCAGTTAGCCTGGAATGGCGACGCAACCCGTTGGCAAACGTCTGCGGTGCGCTTATAGTGCGCCAACTATGGCACGAGTCTATCTCTTTGAAGATCATCGCTACGCTGGCTTCTGTCCCCTGATCTACTGGCGGACCGTGTTCGAGCTGCTCTGCGGTCGCCGTACGCTCATGGATCGGATTGCGTACTGCCTCAAAGAACCTATCGCCTGTTTGTGGACCCGCGAGTGGATGGCGGGGCTGGCGGCCCAGCACTGCCAGATGCCGGTCAACAACCCTGCCGAGAGCGGAACAGTGTTGATCAACGGGCGCTGGCTGGCCGACGGACCACTGGAGCATCAGGCGGCGCCCTTCGTGGGGCGATGCGGTGACGATGTGGTCTACGTCGCTTGTGACGACGCCCTGGCGGCCAAGCTCTCGCCGGAGGTGATGCTGGATGAGGACCGTGCCCGCGAGGTGCTGGATGGATTGCCTTGCGAGGACGTCGAAGCCCGGATGGTCCGCTACCCCTGGGATCTGCTGGCTAGAAACTCCGAGCTGCTGGAAGACGACTGGATGTCGTGCGCCCACGGGATTGAAGGAACGATCAGCAGCTCGGCGATCATCGTGGACTTGGCCCGCGTCAGTGTCGGGCACGGCGCGGTCATCAAGCCAACCGCATGCCTGGACGCCACCACCGGACCGGTGCATATCAGCTACAACGCGACGGTGGAATCACACGTAACGATCCAGGGACCTGCCTACATCGGCCCATGCTCGGTCGTGAAGCCGCACACCTACTTGTACGGGGGGACCAGCGTCGGACCATTCTGCAAGGTCGGCGGTGAGATCGACGGATCGATATTCTGCGGCTACTCCAACAAACAGCACGAAGGTTTCCTGGGCCACTCCTACCTTGGCTCGTGGGTGAACATCGGGGCGGACACCGCCAACTCTGATCTGAAGAACACCTATGGAACGGTGCGGATGCGCATCGGACGCGAGACGCTGGATACCGGTCAACGGTTCCTGGGGACGGTCATCGGGGACCACAGCAAGATCGGGATCAGCCAAGCGATTCCCACCGGGGCATCGATCGGCTTTGCGGTCAACACGTTCACCTCGTCCATCCTGCCCACGTTCCTGCCGTCGCTGTCCTGGCTGACTGATGACGGGATGGCTACGGGTGATCCGCAGCGCCTCCTGGAGACGGCCCGCACGGTCATGGGCCGACGCAACGTGGCGTTGTGCTCGAATGTGGAGGGGCTCTTCAGCCGCATCCGCGAACTCACCCAGGAACTGGAGGGTGCGCCTCCGTCCGCATAGCCCGAGGGGCTTCAGGTCCGAAGCCTGCACGGATCGATCTTCCAAGTCCCCCACCAATCCCGCGTCCGCCCACTCCTGCACGAGTTGCCCTGCGAATGCAGAACGCAGCCCGACGAGTTCGGAATCGGCAGTAATCAACCAGATTGCGTATCACTTGGCATGAAGCGTTCAGACGTCGCCCTACCGGCGGACAGTGGGTCGCGCCGCGCGCGGATCGGGGATCTGCAACGCGGCGATGCGGCGGGCCAGGTCTTCCCCGTCAATCAGCCTGATCGCGGTCCCCTTCGCAAACTGCCGCACCCCACGACTGAAGCCGACGGTGGTGACGAACCAGCCGCCGACACCGTGCTTGGTGACCACCCCCAGGAAATCGCGAACCGCCGGAACCGGCACCTTCGAGGCGTAGCGCTTGCACTGCACGAAGGCACGCACCCCGTCCTGCTCAATCACCCCGTCATAGCCGCCGTCTCCTTGAGGCGGGGTGGACCTGGCGCTGAATCCGACCGCCCTGAAGTAGTCGAGAACCAGGTGCTCGAACTCGAGCGGATCCAACTCCAGCATGTGCACGGAACAGCGGTAGCGACGAAGTCGTACGATCGCCCGATTCTGCTGGGCACTGCGCGCCCGCCTGCGATGTGTCCCCCACCGATGTCCGAACACCGTAGCCCGCGCATGCCAGGAAGAACCTGGCCGCAGCAGATGGCGCAGAACCACGACAAGCAGGGGCAAGAGCAAGAGCGCCGGAGTAGCGATCAGACCCACCAGGCCCAGCGCACCCCGCAGCGAATACAGAACCAGTAGCAGGAGGGTCCCGGCGATCATCAGGGCGATGATCCACCCGACCATCCGATCCGCCCCCGGGCGGTCGTGTCCTGAGGTCCGATAGCTCCATTCTGGGGGATCGACCGGCGCGCGCAGAGGCGGGCGCGTCCCACGCCGCACCTTGCGCAACCTGGGGATTCGCGCAGGACGCGCGGCCCGCCGTTCGGCGGACTTCCCCGACATGGTTGCGACTCCCCGACCAAGAGCCGCGCCCCTTCACCCGGGCGAACACGATGTCCTGCTTCCAGCATCCCGGAAGCACGACACCGGAGACGACCCCGGGCCTGTCATCGCGGTGGGGACGCTTCTTCCTCCTCCACCGCCACAGTAACGATCTTAACTGATTCGCAGGGTGATTTCAAGCTACGCGCTGCGCTACGACATCTACCGTCGCCCTGCCTCGTGGGCGCGGATAGATGATCGGCCTCTAAAGGGCAGCCTGCGCCATTGCAGTCTGTGTTTAACTCTCTGGAGATCCGGAATGGACGCCACGCGCCCTACGCCAACTTCTCGGCGGCGCGGGTCAGAATGTTCTCGAAGTCCAGCTTGCTGACGCACGCCTTCGACGCGGCCTCGAGGTCCGCCTTGGCCCACGCGCGAGCTTCCGGCGGAAGCGCAGCATACAGGCGCCGAGCGCGGGTGCGGTCGCCGTTCTCCTCGTAATAGCACAGACAACGGGCAATATCGTTGAACGCGGTCTGGGTGCCCGCCGCCTTTCGACAGCTTCCATCGCATCCGATGCAGTAGCCCGTCGAGCAGCCGTCCAGCATACGATGCACCGCGGTCAGCTCGGTCTGGTTCATCGGTTTGAAACCGCGCGCCGCCGTAGCGTTCTCCTTGAGCTTGACGATGTTGTCCATGTGCGAACAGATCGCCGCAAAACGCTCGTCGGTCCACATCGCCGTGAGCACCGCGGTAAACGGAGAGAGCCCGCGAGCTTCGAACTCGGGGAACACGCCGGTGATCCCGCCGCGCCCACGCATCTCCTTCATGGAGATCAGTCCGATGCCCGCCTTATGACACTCGTCGAGGGCCTTGTTGAACTCGGCGTCGTCACGTATCAGGGTCGGGTTGGCTGCCACCATGATCGCATCCACCCAACCACCCCGAGCAGCGCTCTTGAGCACCTCCGTACGCCGCCCCACCGGATCACAGCATGAACTGAGCCCGACGAAGCGGGCCTTCCCGGACTTCTTGATTCTTTCGGCAGCCTTGGCCCATTCCTTCTGCTTGGGCCAGTCCACACAGTCCTTGGGATACTCGTCAATCCCCAAACCATGCAGGAAGTAGAAGTCATAGTAGTCCTGCCGCCCGTTCTTGAGACGTCGGTCCAGCATATCGATCCACTGCTGCGGAGTGTGCGGGTGTTCCTTGGTAACCAGCAGATAGTCTTTGCGGTGGCCGCTCTTGTTCAGCCACTCGCCCACGGCGCGTTCGTGCTTGCCCATCTCGTAGCAGTCCGCGGAATCGATGGCCCGGATGCCCTCTTCGTGCATGAGGTTGAGGTGCCGATCCGTCGCCGGAGCTGCCCCCTGACTCAGCATGGTGATCTCCACCCCGGTGCGGCCGAGCTTACGCCGGGGAAACGGAGCATGGGCCTTCTCCGGCTCTGCGCCGGCGGCGCCCAGCGGGACCGCCGCCGTAACCGCGGCAGCCGCCGCTCCAGCACGTAGGAACTCACGACGTGAGGGTTGAACGCTATCCATGGGCATGCTCCTTACGAACGCACAATGACCGACCTACGCCGCGCCTGCCAACCCGGCGCGGGGGAACGATCGTTACCTGAACGCAGCCTGCGCTGCGCAGACCGCCGCGGGAGATTCCTACGCCAGCTGCTCCGCAGCCCGGGCCAGGATGCTCTCGAAATCGAGCTTACTACAGCAGGCCTCCGACGCCGCCCTCAGATCCGCCTTGGACCAATCACGGGCTGCGGGCGGCAAGGCCGCAAAAAGCTGACGCGCCCCCTCCCGGTCCCCGTTCTCTTCGCAGTAGCAGAGATAGCGGGCGATATCGCTGAATGCGGTCTCAGTCCCGGCGGCGCGTCGACAGCTCCCGTCACAGCCGATGCAGAAGCCCTTCGCGTGTCCGTCCATCATCTGATGCACCGCGGTCAGCTCGGTGGCGGTCATCGGTTTGAAGTTGCGCGCCGCCGTCGCGTTCTCCTTGAGCTTCTCGATGTTGTCCATGTGCGAGCAGATCGTGGCAAAACGCTCGTCGGTCCACATCGCGGTGAGCACCGCTGTCACCGGCGATAGGCCACGAGCTTTGAACTCAGGGAAGATCTTCTCGATCCCCGCCAGCCCGCCTCGAGACTCCTTCATCGAGATCAGTCCGATATCCGCCTTGGCGCAAGCGTCGATGGCCTTGTTGAACTTGGCGTCCTCGCGCAACAGTGTCGGCGTGACCGCCACCATGATGGCATCCACCCATCCACCTTTGACCGCGTTGTTGAGCAACTGCGTGCGTGCGGTGATCGGATTGCAGTGCGTGCTCAAGCCGACAAACTTGGCTTTGCCGGACTTCTTGATTCTCTCGGCCGCCTTGGCCCAGGCCTTCTGCTTGGGCCAGAGTTGAGATGCGGGCATCGGAAAGCGGCCGAAGCCCGCATCGCCCATGCCGTGGAGGAAGTAAAGGTCAACGTAGTCCTGCTGGGCATTCTCCAGCCGCCGATCCAACATTGTCACCCACTCGTCCGGCGTCTGCGGGTGATCCTTGGTGACCAGGAAGTACTCCTTGCGATGCCCGCTCTGGTTAAGCCACTCGCCACAGGCTCGCTCAGCCCGACCGCCCTTGTAGCAGTCCGCCGTATCGATGTAGCGTACGCCCTCTTCGTGCATGATGTTGAGGTGCCGCGCCCCGATGCTGAAGGCTGATCCCTGATTCAAAATAGTCACGTCCACGCCGGTCCGCCCGAGCTTCCGCACAGGAAGCCCCTTGGGCTTGGCCGGCTGATCCGCGCCCATCGCCACCGCCGGGGCAACCGACGCCGCAGCAGCGGCAGCCGCACCGGCGCGCAAGAACTCACGGCGCGAAGTCTCGTTGCTGTCCATGGTCCTTCTCCTGCTCAACGTCCCGCAGACGCAAGCCGCCAGATGTCGTCCGAACTCCCGCTACGTCAGCTTCTCCGCAGCCCGGGCCAGGATGTTCTCGAAATCGAGCTTGCTGCAGCAGGCCTCCGACGCCGCTTTCAGGTCCGCCTTGGACCAATCACGAGCCTCCGGCGGAAGCGCCGCGTACAGGCGACGCGCCCCTCGGCGATCACCGTTCTCCTCGTGGTAGCACAGGTAGCGGGCGATATCGCTGAAGGCGGTCTCAGTTCCGGCAGCCTTCCGGCAGCTCCCGTCGCAGCCGATGCAGTAACCCTTGGCGTGTCCGTCCATCATCTGATGCACGGCGGTCAGCTCGGTGGCGGTCATCGGCTTGTAGTTGCGCGCCGCCGCGGCGTTCTCCTTGAGCTTCTCGATGTTGTCCATGTGCGAGCAGATCGTGGCGAAACGCTCGTCGGTCCACATCGCCGTGAGGATCGCCGTCACCGGCGACAGTCCGCGGGCCTCGAACTCGGGGAAGACCTTCTTGATCCCCGCCAGTCCGCCGCGGGACTCCTTCATCGAGATCAGTCCGATGCCCGCCTTGGCGCAAGCGTCGATGGCTTTGTTGAACTCGGGGTTGTCGCGAATCAGCGTCGGGTTGGCCCCCACCATGATCGCGTCCACCCATCCCCCCACGGCGGCGTTGTTCAGCAGTTCAATGCGCCTCTCGACCGGTTCGCAATGCGTGCTGAAACCGACATGCCTGGCTTTGCCGGACTTCTTGATTCTTTCCGCAGCCTTGGCCCACTCTTTCTCCTTGGGCCAACTCAGCGATTCGGGCATCGGGTATTCATCGTCTCCGGAGCAGTGCAGAAGGTAGAGGTCGTAGTAATCCTGCCGGCCGTTCTTGAGACGACGGTCCAACATATCGATAAACTGCTGCGGGGTGTGCGGATGAGCTTTGGTCACCAGGACATAGTCCTTGCGGTGCCCGCTCTTGTTCAGCCACTCGCCGCAGGTCCGCTCGGACTTGCCCATCTCGTAGCAGTCCGCCGTATCGATGTAGCGGACGCCCTCTTCGTGCATGATGTTCAGGTGTCGGGCCCCGAGGTCGAACGCCGCGCCCTGATTCAGAATGGTCACGTCCACACCGGTCTTCCCGAGCTTCCGCACGGGAAGCGCCTTCGGCTTGACCGGACCGTCCGCGCCCATCGCCGCCAACGGTGCCGTCGATGCCACCGCCGCGGCAGCCGCTCCGGTCTTGAGAAAGCCACGTCGAGAAAGTCGATCTTCGTGCATTTGTGCTCTCCGTTAGGGTGTTGTGCTCGACGGGTCCGGCCCGTCACCTGTCGATCACTCCGCAGTGCGCATGCGCAGACCGGGCGTCACCCACACCTCAAAGCCCGATCATACGCCGAACACCGTCGAAGGTCGATGCTCCGACCATTTCATACATCTCAGCCCGTCGAGGTTCGTCGGGACTCGGCCCCGGCAGCCATCGCCAGCAGGTCTACCTCCCCGTCGACCGCCACCAGCGACGCGGTCTTGGTCAGACGCACCGAACGATTCCTCAGCCGATCGGAGTAGTCTTGTGAGCGCGTCTCCCCCTCCGCAGTAACATAGACCGCCCGCCGATCGCCGACCACCGGACACTCATGCTCGCAAATCCCGCACCCGATGCACAGCTCGGTGTCGATCTTGGGCACCTTGAACTCCAGGTGCAGCGCCGCCACGTCCCCCGCACGCGGAATCGGATCCAGCGTACCATCCACCAGAACCGTGTCCGCGTCGTTGCCCTTGATCCGGTACGCGCGTGTCAATCCCGTGGCGCGCTCGCGCACCTGCACGTGATAGCTGGTGGTCTGGTCACCGCGGTACTGCTGCGGGCGAAACGTGCTGGGCTCGCCGACCGCCTCGCCGGGCGCCGGATAGTCCCGCAGCGTAATCGACGTCGCCGTCGCGGAGGCTACCAGCTTCTTCCCCTCGCGGAGCATGAGCTGCCGGTACTCCGCATGGATTGCCTTCGGCGAAACCGGGCACACCTCCTCGCAGACCATGCACGGGATGTTCTTGCTCCAGGGCAGGCAACGCCCGAAGTCGTAGTGGGCGGTCCCCAGTTTCACCGGACCGCCCGCCTCGAAGTCTCCCAGCCCCATCTTCTCCTCGACGCTAAGCCGCTGGATCGCTCCGGTGGGGCAGACGTGACCGCAGGCGGTACACTGCAGTTGGCAGAACCCCATGCGGAAGTTCAGCACCGGCGTCCACAGACCCTCGATCCCCGCCTCCAAGCGCGCCGGCTGTAGGACGTTTGTGGGGCAGACGCGGATGCACTGATCACACTTGATGCAGCGTTCGAGGAACTCCTGCTCCTCGCAGCTACCCGGCGGGCGGATCACCTTCGCGGAGAAGTTCTCGGTCGAGGCGGCGCTGGATTTCGTCCAGCGGAAGAACAGCAGCCCGATCAGCCCCGCCAGCACGGCATGTCGCCTCCGCAGATCGGGGCTGGTGACCTCGTGGGCCTTGGGCGGGAACATCGAAAAGCTCAGCGCGTCGTGCGGGCAATCCTCGATACAGTTGAAACAAACGAAGCACTCGCTCATGCGGAGTTGGGTGTGTGGGTCGCTGGCCCCTTCGCACGATTGCAGGCACAGGTCGCAGTCGGTGCACTTGTGCGGATCGCGCTCGATCCGCCACACCGCGAACCGACTCAGTGAACCCAGCAGCGCCCCCAGCGGGCACAACACGCGGCAGAAGAACCGCGGGATCACCAGATTCATCCCTACCAGAAAGAGCAGGATAAACCCCACCACCCATCCGCCAACGAAGCCGCCGGGGTCTTCGCGCGAACGCAGCGGCTCTAACGTGGTGCCCATCTCCCCGGCGATGGTTTCCAACTCCAGCAGCGTGCGATCCCACTCCGGCACCACCGCCACGGTGAAACTGCGGTAGACCAGGCAGATCGGGTCCATCAAGCCGATCTGAAGGTATCCGAACACGCACGCCACCAGCATGGCGATCAGCACGTAGTACTTCAACGCGAACAGCGGACGATAGCGGTTCGATTCGATCTTCTGCTTGGCGTTCCGCGTGTTGAACAGCCAACCGACCAGGTGGTGCAGAATCCCGTAGGGGCAGATCCAGTTACAGAAGATCCTCCCCAGCAGAATCGTTGGGATCAGGATGGCCAGACACCAGCCCAACCCCTTGTATAGCGTGTGGGTGGAAACAGCGGTGGCGATGCCGACCAGCGGATCGACTTCGAGGAACTTGCTCACCACCCACTTGAGGCCCGGCGCCGCGTCCAGATGGCTGAACGTGGTCGCGAATACGAACATCAGGAACATCAAGAAGATGACCGTCTGAACAATGGTGCGTACGGTAGTGATTCGCATGATTCCGCGGTAGCTCGCAGCGGTTACCCTACACCGTCGTCTCCACGATCTTCCCCTGGCGCTGGTACACCGTCCAGTCGCGTACGCCGAAGCGCTTCTTCTGAGCATACGCTCGCGGGCCGGTTTCGGTCTCGCCGAACTTCCGCTCGGCCAGTTCCAGATAGCTCAGCGCCGCCGGATCGCGACCCAGCAGGTTCTGGTAACACCACGCGTCGCACGCTAACTGATCCACACTGGCCACGATGGTGTTCATTTCCTTAACGTCATCGAGGCGGCCACCGGTGGGACCGTTCCGCATCATCACCCGCGTCCCGTCCGCGATCATCAGCGTCGGACTCATCATGAACCCCAGATCGCTCACGATATTGTGAATCGCCTGGTGAAACTGGTTGCGCCGTCCGCCCAGCAGCCCGTACCAGTTCTTCATCCCCATCGATGCGTAGCACAGGTTGTGGTCCTTGATCGGAGCAACCCCGATCACCTTGTCCGCTTCGGCGAGCGCCTCCCAGAAGATAGGCCAGGTGCCCAAGGCTTCTTGCTTCGCGGGATCGGGTCGATAGGGGGCGCCGTCCGCACCGGGCGGTCGGATCGCGATCGGACGAAAGTGAATCTGCGCCGGAATCAGCACCTTCGCCCCCGCCTCGAGCGCCGCTCGGCGAATGTCCGAGCGGGAGAAGCAGCTCTCCGGCGCCTCGATAGGATTATCCGCAACCACCACCCGCGCCGCCCCCGCCTCATAGCACATCCGCACCACGCTGCCGAGGACCTCCGGGTTCGTCGTGGCTCCGTACTTAGGAGCCCGCTCGAACCCGACGTTGGGTTTGACCAACACGCGATCACCGCGGGAGATGAAGCGTCCCATCCCCGCCTCGCCAGCCAGCCCCCCCACCGCCGCCCGAACCATCCGGTCAATGGCATCCAGACGCCCCCGGGCAATCCCCATCCGCGGACCGCTTGCGGAGTAGTCCACTGCGGCGAAGTAGTTTTTCAATCGTTCCGGTTGCGGTTGGAGCAGCCCCGCCTTGCCCGTCGGGTCGTACAGCCACCAAGCCGCGCCACCGGCTGCACCAGCCGCAGCCAGCGTCGCCGCTCCACGCTTGAAGAACTCCCGCCGGTCCATCATCACATCCACCACTGTAGCG
>JAAEQG010000170.1 GCA_024231775.1 bacterium | reverse complement strand
TGGCAATTGCGGTTCGGCCGAGAGCATGGTGCGGTTCGCGCGTGAGACGATTCGCAAGAGCCGGTCGCTGGCGCGTTGTTTGGACGTGCGCATCGACGCGGGCTTGGTCAACGGCCGGGTGCTGGACGCGATCGACGACGAAGGCGTGCGGTTCGTGGGCCGGATCAAGAACAATGCGGTGTTGGACGCCCTGGCCCAGCCCTATCTGAAGCGTCCGCCAGGCCGGCCGCTGAAAGAAGGCGACGAGTTCGTGGTCGAGTTGGGGCCGTACCGGGCGGAGAGTTGGAGTCGCGTGTACCGAGTGGTGTTGGTGGTGGTTGACCTGCCGGACTCCAAGACGGGCATGCGTGAGTTGTTCCCGCGTTACTTCTTTCTGGTGACCAACTGGTCCGCGGAGCCGCGTGACGGTTGGGAATTGTTGGAACACTACCGCAATCGCGGCACGTTCGAGGATCGGCTGGGCGAGTTCAACGGTGCGATCGGCAACGGCTTGTCGGCGGGTTCGTTCGCAGCCAACGAGGCCAGTTTGTTGCTGAAACTGTTGGCGTTCAATCTGGCGGGGATGCTGCGTGGCGAACTGGAAGACGCTTCCGGCTGCGGCTGGGACTTGAAGCGTGTTCAGCAAACGGTGCTCAAGGCCGGAGCGCGGGTGGTTGAGCACGGTCGGCGATTGATCGTGGACGTGGCCCGTGCGGCCGGCGTGTTGTGGGATCGGCTGCTGGATCGCGTGCGGCGTTGGTGGCGTGACGAAGCGTGGGATCGTGCCGGACCACATCCACGGCGTTGGGTTCCACCGCCGCGTCATTCGCACATGTCGCTTGTGCTGCGCGAGTGATCCGCCCGGCAATCCGCTTGGTCGCCCACTTCCACGGCTCGTGCTGGCCGTTGGGGTAGGGGGGTGGTTTCGGCCGACCACGGCCCCGAGCATCCGCCGCCCCTCCTCGGGCGTTGACATTGGGCTTGAACCCAGACGACACCGCGCGCTACGCTACGCGCGGAAGGTTGGTGAATAACCCCGGCTCAGCGTCAGGGCACGCCTCTAGCACCGCAGTAGTATCCTCACGGCTCACGTAGTGGAACTTCTCCGGGGACGGTAGTACCGATGCGGGTAGATCAGCAAACGGGTTGCGGGTGATAAGCTCTTGACGCTCCGCAGCCTTGAATAGCTGCCGGTTCCACCCCGTCGCTCTGCGGATCGTGTTCGGTGCTCTCCCGCTGGCGACCATATGCAGACGCCACCGCTCCGCATC
>JAAEQG010000169.1 GCA_024231775.1 bacterium | reverse complement strand
GGCAGCAACTCGCCGGGCACGGTCGCCAGCCGGAGCGGCCCGATGCTTAACAAGTTGGCCTCGGTTTCAACGAGTCCCTTTGTGGCGATGGCGCGGGGAAGCAGGCCGATCAGGCGGGCGAATTTAAAGAGCGGATTGGTCAGCGGGATGGTGTACGCCTGGGTGGCGTGCGCTAGCCTCTCGACCGGCGCTGCGTTGGCCTGCGCCAATGCGGTGATGGCTGCGCGGGCTAGTGTCTCACCCATCTGCTCGGCTTCCTCGAAGGAGTGGTCCTGCACGTCGGGCGTCATCATCCCGCCAAGCGCGCCGACGAAAAAGATGCAGGGTGCGCCGGTCTCGGCCTCCACCCGGCTGCGCAGGTAACCGGGATAGTCGGAGGTGACGTGGGGGTTGTCGTCCCAGAGCACCTCCGGGTGGCAGGGAAAGATCAGCATGGTCGCCAGGGTTTCGCCGCCATCGGGGCAACAAAACTGGAGGCAGGTCAGTTCGTCGTCCACGATCTCGGGATCGCGGGCATTTTTGGCGACGTCCGGCACGTGGACGGCGGTACAGCGCAACAGGGCCGGGTGGGAGGGCTGCAATGCTTCCAGGACTGTGCGCGTGACTTGCACTTTTAGTGTGTTGACGTAATCCTGGTCCACCCCGGGGGAGAACGCGTTACGGCCCCAAAAGCCCAAGGTATCGGGGCCGTGGTGGACGTGGGTGCAGGCCAGGATGAGGCGCGTGCCGGGCGCTTGCTCGTTGACGCGGCGCTCGATTTCCTGGCAGTGGGGACGACTCAG
>JAAEQG010000168.1 GCA_024231775.1 bacterium | reverse complement strand
TGTTTTTGAACAGTTTCCGCCTATACAATGGTATCCTCTGGAACGACCGGTACAATCCGGATTACCTCGATCTCAAAACATACTACTCTGACGTACGTGGGGGGCGACGTTCCATCGCGGAAGACACGATCAATATTGATCCGCTCTTCGCTGCACCGGGCCATTGGGTGGACCCGAACGACCTCGGTGTTGAGGCTGATCCCAACGATCCCCGCGCGGTCTGGGTCGAGGGGGACTACCATCTGAAATCTGAGGCGGGGCGCTGGGACGTGGTGACACAGAGCTGGGTGTTGGACGATGTGACCAGCCCCTGCATCGACGCAGGCGACCCGGCCTCCCTGATCGACAACGAGCCTGCCCCCCATGGCGAACGCATCAACATGGGCGCCTACGGCGGCACCGCCGAGGCCAGCAAGTCCATTGTCGTTGGGCCACCGCCCGAAGCTGGGATTGCAGGCGACCTCGACGGCGATGGGCTGTAGGAGCTTGTAGCGCAGCAAGAACGCAATGCCCGAGAATTTGCACAGACACCTTTACACGGGTGCGTTTCATGTTTGTGGGTAAATCGCTCCCCTGCACCGTCACTTGTCATTTTGACTAAGAGCCTGCCCTGAGCGCAGCCGAACGGGGCCAAGCCCGCACGGAGAAATCTCTCCAGGGCCTGTAGGCGCCTTTCGTTCGCAAGCAGATCTCTCCGCTCCGGTCCGCCTCACGGCAGCCCTCTGGTCGAGATGACAGACCCGAGTACGCTCCAGAGAACTCTACCCACAAACATGAAGTGCACCCCCTCCACGACCCGTGTTTGAAAAGGCATGGTCGTGTCCCCATTGGTTTGCTATCATTGAACCTTCCGGCCTGGACCTTGGTGGCTGGTTCTGGATTTCCGAGGAGAAGATATGAACGGATCGGACTACTCGCGACGTGGATTCCTGAGGACGATAGGGCGGGGGGCGCTGGCTCTGGCGCTTCCCGGATTGCCCGCGCCGGCGCAGGACAGGGCGACGAAGCCCAACGTGCTGTTCATCGCCGTTGACGACCTGCGACCTCAACTGGGTTGCTATGATTATGAGGGCATGATCTCGCCGAACATCGATCGGCTGGCCTCCAGCGGCGTTCTCTTCCAACGATCGTATTGCCAGTCGCCCGTCTGCGGGGCGTCGCGAGCCAGCCTGCTCTCGGGCATTCGCGCCACGCGCGACCGGTCGTTCAAGGGCTACCTGCACCATGCGGATCGGGATTGGGGCGCGCCGCTGTCGTTGCCGCGCCATTTCCGACAGCAGGGCTACCATACGATTTCCAACGGCAAGATCTATCACCACCGAGACGATGGCAAGGGAAGCTGGTCGGAGCCGGCCTGGCGTCCGAAGGGCGAATGGGGGGGCAGGGGGTACCTGACCGCCGAGAACATGGCGATTGCCCGGACGG
>JAAEQG010000167.1 GCA_024231775.1 bacterium | reverse complement strand
GTCTCCAGGTGTTCGTAAACTCCGCCAGGCAGCAGGATATGCGGGAAATTGGCGAGGAGCGTGCCGAGTTGGTCGTCCTCGAGGTCGTGGAAAGCAAAGGCCACATCGCCGGTGTTCTCTACGTGGTAGCAGTAGGTGACCTCGGTTCCCGAGTTGACGGTGATGCTGTCGGTCGCGGCACAGACGCCAGCGGTGGTGCCCACGGTCTTGGTCAGCTCGATCAACGGAGTCGGGGGGTCGATGACTTCGATGCTCACGGTCACTGTTTCGTTGTCAAGCGTGGCCGTTACATCAACAAAACCCACCGCCGCGGGTGCCGTGAAGGTAGAGAGGGCTATCCCGGACGCAGCCGGCACCGGGCTCGGTCCGACGCCGCCAGCTGCAGTACCAAAGGCAACCGAAGTCCCATCAGGAACCCAACCCCCACTGTCCACACCGTCCGAGTTATCGGTCATGTCAGCAGTAAGTGTGGAGGTGCCACCCATCGGCACCTCCATCGGGTCGGCAGAGAGACCCAGAACCAGCCAGGGGTCGGCGTCCACAGGGCCGGTGCCCATCACGACGTTGTCGCACCCCGTATTTCCCGGACCATCGTTGCATCCCCACCAGTTGT
>JAAEQG010000166.1 GCA_024231775.1 bacterium | reverse complement strand
TTCCCATCTGCGACATGGCGCCGCAGATGGAAGTGTCGCCGGAAAGGGGGACACTTGTCCAGTGCTCGACAGCTCGATACGGTGATTCGGGAGGATTTCCGGCTCTTTCTCTGCCAGTTGCGCCCAGCCGACACCCGAGGAGGACGTGATCCGCTCCGCGAATCTGACGAGATTTTTTTGAGATTTTTCCCCGGCCCCGGCTCGGGCGTGGCCCGGGCGTGGCCCGGGCGGGGTGGTCCTGGGGATCACCGGTGGCCGGTTCCGGCGGCCTGCATGGCGGCGGGTTGCCGCGGGCGGGGCGGTGATCGAGATGATCGCCCCTGCCTGTGGTAGACTCCTCGCCGAGGGTGACCCGATGACCAGACACTTCAACACCGGCGGACCCTGTCGTCTGGAGAAGCACTACATGCTGCCGGCCGCAGAGCGGTTGTCCGACGCACGCCGGCTGATCGATCTGGAGCGCTACTTCGTGCTCCACGCCCCCGGCAGACCGGCAAGAGCAGCAGACCGGCAAGAGCACGACCGTCGCCCTGGCGGCCAACCTCAACGCGGCAGGGCGGTACACGGCGCTCCTGACCAGCGCGGGGCAGGAAGAGCAGGGCCGGGGCAGGAAGGGCAGGGCCGGGGCAGGAAGGGCCGGGCCGGCTCCACCGACTGATCCCGGATTCGTACCCGGGGGAGACGACGCGGCCAACCATGCCGAGAGCCCGACCGGGGCGAGGTTGAGACTGAGATGAGATTCACATGGGACGAAAAGAAACGCCAGGCAACGCGAACGGCTCGCGGATTGGACTTTGCCGACTCCGAGTTCGTATTCGCCGGACCTACTTTCACCTGGGAAGATACACGCTGCCGCTATGGTGAACAACGGTGGATCACCCTCGGGTTGCTATTCGAGACCATCGTTGTCCTCGTACACACCGAAACCGATGACGAAATCCGCGTCATCTCCATGAGGAGGGCGAGCAAGGATGAGCAAGCAACCTACTTCACAAACTCCGGACTTTGTTGATCCCGAAGACGCCCCGCCCGTCACGCAGGCTGATCTGGATCGGGCCGTCTTTCGCGTCGGTCTCAAGCCCGTCGCGCGAGAGAAGGTGCATGTCGACGTGGATCTGGACGCCGCCATTGTGCAATTTTTCAAGAACAAGGCGAGCGGCGGTAATTATCGAAGACTCATCAACGAAGCGCTTACGGCGTATGTCTTCGGTCATAATGTCGAGAACATGCTCCGCCGCGTCATCCGCGAAGAGATGCAGCGGCAGCCATCGTGATTTCGGAGGACGGACAGCTGCTAGCCGGATCCCCCTATAATGTGCCAGACGTTTCGCACCTCCTCTTGTAACAGCTAGTTACGTTAAGTGAATATTCTTTCAAGAGGACATGAGAGCGAGAGATTGGCCTTATAAGTCACGGAATTTAAGTGAGTTAAGGTAGTGGAATGCGCCTGGTACGAGGAAGGTCGGTAGGGCGATGTCGAAAACGTCAAGTTACCTAGATTCAGGGCATTAATTCCCAGGGCCGGTGCTCGAGGTCTCGGTCCAAACGATCACCTCCCGCAGG
>JAAEQG010000165.1 GCA_024231775.1 bacterium | reverse complement strand
GCGTACGTTCCATGGTTGCTCTCCGGCCATCTTGTTTGGATTCTACTAACTGCCTCTGCCTCTGGTGCCAAGCATTTTCCTGCCTCGCCCTTTCCATCTCGTTGGCGTCGCCCGGCCCGCCCGTGCCGTGCCCGGCTCAGCAGCTGAGCTGCGGTGCCGGTACCGGGCAATCACCTGACGATGGTCGCCGAGCCCGACGTCCGGGTGCCGGCGGAGCGGCTGCGGCGGGTGCTGGTGGCATAGGGGCCGTGGTAGGTTGACCGGCGAAGGAGAGCTCGATGACAGTCAGCAACGGAATCGATGAGCGGACACCTGACCCCGCGCAAGAGGGCGCCGATGAGAACGGCGCCACCGAGCGCAAGCAGCACGACCTGGTCTTCAAGATCCTCTTGCGCCACTTCTTCGCCGACCTGCTCGAGCTCACCGAGCCTCAGTTCGCCGAGCGGGTCGACCTGACCAGCGTCGAGTTCCTCGACAAGGAGACCTTCTCGGACTTCCCCACGGGGCTTCGGCGCGAAGCCGACCTCGTGGCCCGGCTCACCTCGAAGGACGGTGAAGGACGTATCGTCCTCGTGCAGACGGAAGTGGAAGGCGAGTTCGGCTCCCAGATGGACGAGCGCGGCTTCCACTACTACCTGTACCTGCGCGGCAAGTACCAGGTGCCGGTGCTGCTGATCGTGGTCTTCCTGCGGGGAGGTAGGGGAGAAAGCCTGACCGTGCGGCAGTACGTGGACCGCGCGGAGGGCGTCGAGGTCTGCCGCTTCCGCTACCTGGCGTTTTTTCTGGCGCACAGCCGCGCGGAGAGGTTCGTCGAGCTCCGGCAGGCGTTGGCACCGGGACTCGCGGCGCTGATGAAGTCGGACTGGGATCCGGTCGGCAAGAAGCTGCGCTGTCTGAAGGCGATCAGCCGCGCGGACGTCGACG
>JAAEQG010000164.1 GCA_024231775.1 bacterium | reverse complement strand
CGGAAGAAGTCGTCGATGTCGGTTTCGGAGAACTCGGCGACCCGGGTCACAGTCTCTGAGGCCGTGACCTCAGCCGTTAGCTGCTGCTCGGTTTCCTCGTTGCGGACGGAAATCCGGTAGGAACCAGGATCCACAGTGTCGCCGTAGAGAACCTGATCAGCGGTGCTCCGGGGAGTTAGGCGACCATCATAATCTCGAGGCGCAACGAGGTGGTGATCACGGGCGCCAAAGAGGTCGACAACGCGGGGGACCCCGAGGTCCTTGAGCTGACCGGCAAGGCGGAGCTGCTCGGGCGTGCGGGCGGCGTGTTAGTCGTCGAGGGACGCGTCATATTGGTCCTCCCAAGAAAGCGACTCGAAGCCTGAGAGGCCACCGCCGTTGTCGTATTCATCCGCGACGACCGCCGCTGCCTGTTCCATCAACCTGTCCCGCTCGTTCGGCGACAGCTGTAGCAGCGACCGTGCGTCCATGGCGCCGAGGGGCTGGGCGTCGAGGTCGGCTACCTTCCGGGTGACGCCTGGGCAGATCCGGTCGGCTTGTGCAGGGCTGATCAGATCCTCTGCGAGCGCCCGTACCGTGAGCCGGCGGAGCACCGTGGGCCGCTCCTTGCCCTCGAAGTCCACGGGCTCCTGGCGGCGCCAACCTCTGGCGCCCATCGTCGCGTAAAGCGTCCGCGCGTGCGACTGCTCGATGATGCCCAGATCCGCGGCCCGGAAGAGCCATGCCTGCATGCTCAGGCCGTGCTTCTGCTTGTGCATGGCAAGCTCGCGGATGTACAGATGCCGCCTACGGTTACCGAGCTCACGCCGCGCCGTGGCGGCGGTCACCAGGAACGCGGCGGCGAACCGGTGCGCGAGCTTCTCTGCAGCCGAGACATCGACTTTGTCGTCGACCTCCATGAAAAGATGGCCGAGCTCGTGCGCGAGACTGAAGCGCCTCCGGTCGTCGGACACGGCGGAGCTGACGACAACCAGCGGGATCGTCTCGTTGGCCCAGCCCGACAGCCCGTCAAACAGATCGTCCTCACCGCCTGACCCCACGACCACACCACCGCCGTCCTCAATGGCGGCAGTGACGCTCTCGATCGGCTGATCCCCCAGCCGCCAGCAGGCTTTCACCGACTCGGCCGCCTTCTCGGCGTCCTCCGGTGTCCGCACCATCGTCCGCCGAGGAAGACTCTCCTCCCGCGTTGGCTCGATTGCCCGCCGCAGGGCCAGGATGACTTCGAGCTGCGCCTGGCGCGTTGGCTGCGACCTGGGTAGTTGCATCGTCGCGAGTGGTGTCGTCAGCGAGCTGGCCCCAATCGGGACCTCGGAGCCTGAAGTTCGCGAAGGAAAGGGTGCCACCCATCACAACTCTCACAATACCACAGTTTCACGACAGTGGGATAGGTTCGAGACTGTCTTATGTGTAAAACCGGATTACGGAGTTTTTTTCGGTTGCTTATCAGATTTCTTTTTTGCCTTTTTTTCCTGTTTACTTTTCTTTTGAGCCTGACTCTTGTGCTTATCCTTTTTGCCGCCTTTGTCTCCCATTATGTACATCCTTTCCTGTTATCAGTCATTTTCTCTCCGCATGGGGCGTAGTCCTTTGGTCCCCGCAGGGATCGTACCACAGGTTGGGTGCGGTGGGAGGGATAGGATAGAGATTTCCTTTCGCCTGCCCGGCCCAGTCAACGAGGCTCGGGGTCCATGAGCCGCCTGGCCAGCGCCGAGGTAGATTTTTCGAGTCCCTTAGAAGCCGAGACCGCGGAAGAAGTCGTCGATGTCGGTTTCGGAGAACTCGGCGACCCGGGTCACAGTCTCTGAGGCCGTGACCTCAGCCGTTAGCTGCTGCTCGGTTTGCTCGTTGCGAAGGGAAATCCGGTAGGAACCAGGATCCACAGTGAGCCGCAACGGAGTGTAGGCCGGGCTGGCCAGAAACTGGTTGCCAGCCTCATCAGTGACCTCGGTTACCTGGGCCCAGGGCCGGGCATCAACGATCAGCACGCCCGGCGGCG
>JAAEQG010000163.1 GCA_024231775.1 bacterium | reverse complement strand
CGGGGTAAACCCCCGCCCTACAATTCGTCGCCTGTCCAGCCGCCCTAAGTCGTTGTAGGGCGGGGCCGTACTCCAAGGGTTCTGGCCCCCCGCCGAGGAGCGCGCCACGATTCGTCAGGAATTCCATGATTCAACGGCTTGGGAGCGCCTCGGTATCGCAACAGTTACTCGCAGCTGTTGTCTCCCACGCTGCGTGGGAAAGTCGCTAACAGCTAACGGCTCCCGGGCAGCCGGCCAGGTGGGCTATGGAGTTGGCGTAGTATTCCAGCAGTTCGCGCTGGGCCGGTACGGGCGTCAGCAGGCCGTTAGTCTCCACGATCACGTGGCGGAGGGTGAGCATGCGTAGGCCGACCTCGATCGCATACTCACGGTCCGCGCGCGGGATGTAAATCTTGGCCCCGCCAGCCTCGAGCTCCTGGGTCAGGCGTAGTACCGCGGCCTTGAGTTCGAGTCCGGTCAGCGGCTGGGTGCTCCCTGCGAACACCGTGGCCACCAGGGAAACCGGCACGGCTGGGATCACCCGCCCAACCGCGTCCATCAGCCGGTTCGCCAGTTCCCCGACCGCCTCAAAACGGAGCTCGGGGTCGAGCTGCGCCGGCCGGAGACGGTGCTCCCGGCAGTACTGACGCATCGAGATCGGGGTCCCGAAGTTAACACACACGTACCCGAAACGATGCCAGCGACCGCGCAGCAACTGCGCCATGTTGCGCAGCAAAAAGCCGAGAGTGTTTGAGATGGCGCGGGCCGTGGATGGCGGTTTCGGATTCGGGCTGCAATCGAGCAGCAACGTGCGGTCCTCAAGTACACGATCGTAGTTGAGACCTACCGGCACAAAAACCAGATCACGCTCGCCGTCAGGATCGAAGGACCGGAGCATGTAGTCGAGGAGGCCCTTCTTGGCTTGCCCGAGACGGCCGTCCCGGCTCAAGCCACCTTCCGGATACATGGCCTGGGTGACCCCGCCCGCCGTGGCCATGTGGATGAATCG
>JAAEQG010000162.1 GCA_024231775.1 bacterium | reverse complement strand
GATGGCTGCGAGGACGAGGATGGCCGCTTTGCGTGCTTCCATGGCTAGCTCCTTTGGGGCTCGTCGGGAGGACGGTGCAGGTCAGGGCGGAGGGACGTCCCCCCGGTCGATTGCCCTCTTGTATTGGAAACGCAGGCCGCCGCCAAAGAGTTACAGCGAACGGATCGAACCGGCTACTCAAGACCGCGAAGGTCGGGTGCAGATCGTTTTGAAGCTCCACCGAATCAGTTCACGAGATCGCAATCGTAAGAGAGTCGCACTTTCTTGGCGCATTACCCTTGACCGGTTGACGATTAGATCGTAAGTTGGTCGCATGTACGTGACGCGTTACCTGGAGGACCACATTCGGCGATTGTCGCGCAGCTTCCCGTTGGTGCTGGTCACCGGACCGCGGCAGGCCGGCAAGACGACGCTCCTGCGCCATCTGGCGGACGCCGAGGAGCAACCGCGGCGTTACGTCTCGCTCGACGAAATCGGCCCGCAGACGATGGCGCACGATGATCCGGATCTCTTCCTGCAGCGCTATCCGCCGCCGGTGGTGATCGACGAGGTACAGCACGTGCCTGGGCTTCTGGCCCGTCTCAAGCCGGTGGTCGACCGCCAGCGGGAGATGGGCGGGTACTGGCTCACGGGCTCGCAGCATTTCCCGCTGATGCGGGAGGTGTCGGGGAAAAGCCATCGACGTGCGGTGGACGACGCGATCGTGGGCGGCATTCCCGTCGACAGCGAATACATCATTTTCGTCATCGACACCTCGGGCAGTATGTTTTCGAACGCCTGGCCCCTCGTCGTCCGGAAGATGTCCGAGACCCTGGACATCTATCCCAAGGTCAAGGGCATCCAGGTGATGAACGACATGGGCCAGTACATGTTCCGGAGCTACGCCGGTAAGTGGATCCCCGATACCCCGGGCCGGCGCAAAACGATTCTGAGCCGGCTGCGCACCTGGAACGTTTTCAGCAACTCGAGCCCGGTAGAAGGGGCGGCTGTGGCACAGCGCCGGCCGTGAGCGCAAGCTGGGGCCGTGCCCCGAGGTCGATGCTCTGCGCCAGGAGCTGCGCTCGGCCGTCGCCGAAGTGCTGCTTTTCGTGCATTTGCCTCTGACTGCCGATCTCCGGCCTCACGTCCGTCTCGGCGCGGCTACGGTCAACGAGGCGATCGAAATCGTCTCAGACCCGGATCAGGCCACCTACTTCCTGGTCGGACGTCTTTCCGCGGGCGGCCTCGAGTACGCCTGGGTGCGGCCGGACGTCGCCCGCGGCGACCAAGCCACATCCTCGCTGCCGCTTCGCACCCGCTGGCTGGCGCTCGGCGAGGACGAGGATGCACCTTGGATACTGGGACGGGAGCTGGAGAACCTCGCATTGCGGCTCGGCAAGATCCGGGCGTGGCTAACCCTCGCATCGCCGAGGGAGGGCTTCTTTCCTTACCGCCTGGCGCTCAAGAACGGCGCAACCCAGAAGGTCAAGCTCGGCGACCAAGGTCTGGAAGCCGCCGACGTCGAAGCCAGGCCCGGCTCCCGTGAGCCCGAGCTGAACGTCGATCGGCGTCTGGTGAAGGGCGAAAGGTACGGCGTGACGCTGCGAGCAGACCCGGAACAGGTCGCTGCGCCCGTCGAGCCGCGTTACGTTTACGCCTTCTTTATCGACAGCTCCGGCCCCAGTACTATGGTATTTCCGCGCGGGCAGCTCGGCAGCGTCGAGAATCATTTGGGTGCGGCTCTTTTCGAACGACGCCGCGGGGAGGGTGGGGGCACGGCTGGCTGGGCATCCACCGCGGAGCCTCGACACTCCGGCCGGCAAGCTGTGAGCCCGCTGCGGGCGACATATGGTAGCCTGGGGTCAGCAGACCCCAGGTAGCTCCGGTACAACGATCCCAAGCCCGCCGCGGG
>JAAEQG010000161.1 GCA_024231775.1 bacterium | reverse complement strand
CTCCAGGCCGAGCTCGCGCTGCTCCGACAAGAGCTTCGCATCAAGGATGTCCGCATGGCGCGCATTGATGCCCGGAATCGACCCCACTATCCCCCGACGGAGCGTCTCGCCATCCTTGCGCTCAAAGCGGCGCGCTGTTGGTCGGCCCGGCAAACCGCCTCCCGAATGCTCCTGTCGCCAGCCACGATCGCTTCCTGGCTGCAGCGCCTCAACGAACAAGGCTCCGAGGCTCTCGTCCAGGAGCCCGCACCGGTCAACCGATTCCCAGATTTCGTGACCCACACTGTCCAGCAGCTCAAAGCCCTGTCTCCTTCGATGGGCAAGAAACGAGTCGCCGAAGTGCTCGCCCGGGCGGGCCTTCACCTCGGTCAGTCCACCGTTGGTCGGATGCTGGCTCGTCCACCCTTGCCCCAACCGGGGCCCACGGAACCGCAAGCCGCGCCCGGGTCGAAGCAGACCGTGATCGCGCGCTACCCAAACCACGTTTGGGGCGTGGATCTGACAATGATGCCGACCAGCGCTGGATTCTGGATTCCGGCCCTTCCGTTTTCGCTCCCGGTCCGATGGCCCTTCTGTTGGTGGATTGCGATCGTGGTCGATCACTTTTCCCGGAAGGTCGTGGGTTGTGCCG
>JAAEQG010000160.1 GCA_024231775.1 bacterium | reverse complement strand
GTCGGGGGGCGGGGGGCGGGGACCGATTGCAGACGGTGCGGTGTTCGGCAGGTTGTTGCGGTTTGGTCTGGTCCGCTCCCTTACGGTTGCGGCTCGGTTCCGTAAGTGCCTTCGGCGCCCGCAGTTTCTGGTGTGGCGGAGCGCTAGTACTCGCGCATCAGGTCGGCGTGGTCGAGCACGGTCATCTTCTTCTCGGTAAGCACCTTAACTGCGGCATCTCGGCTGTCCGCCGAGATGGCCAGGGCCGGTCGGCCTAACGGTTGGATCAGGAGCGGGTAGGTGTAGTGTACGTTGATTTCCCCACTCATCAGCGCAGCCAACACGCCCAGCAGAGCCCGCTTGCCGTGGGGAAGACTGACCACCACCAACTCGGATTCGCATACCGGAAACCGCGCCTGATCCAGCACCAGGTAGGCTTCGTCCGGCTGATCGACGATCATGCGAATGATGGCGCAATCCACCGAGTCCACCGCGGAGAGGGCCAGGATGTGGAGGTCGGTCTTTTCAAAGGCCCTGGTCAGC
The DNA here is from genome assembly GCA_024231775.1 of bacterium. Taxonomy (GTDB): domain Bacteria; phylum Planctomycetota; class Phycisphaerae; order UBA1845; family UBA1845; genus JAAEQG01. The sequence continues at coordinate 10,414 of JAAEQG010000160.1, read as the reverse complement.
CGCAGCAGCGACCCCACGCGGTTCTCCATGAAGATGGAGAACTGTCGCACCAGGGGGTAGCCGGATTCCTGAGCCGTCTCGAATGGTTCGGTGTCCATACGGAGAGTCTAACATCGAAACCCCGATACGGAAGAACAATCTGCACCGGGTCAAACGGCAACCATGCGCTGCGTAGGAACCCCGACGGACTCGCTCAGCTTATCAGGGCATAAATCAGTAGTAGCGCCGCGGCGGCGGCGACTCCAATCCCGCAGCCTTTGATGAAGCCCGGCCAGGTGAAGTCGCTCGGACGTGGGGCTGGGCTCCGCTGGACCCAACTGGGCAAGGCGGCGGCGGGCGTCACCTTGGGGGTGGGCAACTTCGGGGCGGAGAGTTCCACGCTTGGTTCAGCGACCTGTTCCGGCTCGATTGGCTCGCGGACCGGGACCTCCGGAGCAGGGGCAGCTACCTTCTCGGCGGTCGCAATCGTGACCGGCTGATCCCACAGCAGCATCTGCCCAGGGTCGCGTCGCCCATTCTGCTGCAAGCGGTGGTCCGCAGAGACGGTCATGACCGCCGCCCCCCCACCGTTGCCGGTTTCTCCCACCGCTCCGTAGTCGCGTACACCGCACTCCAGCAGCAACCTGTCCGCCTTCTCGCGGTGCCGAACCTTCCTCGCCCGACCGTTGTCGTACTTCTTCAAGCGTGCCCTGGTCATCCCAGACTCTCCGATTTCAACGTGTGACGGCGAACACATCTTGCCCCGACATCTATGTATCGGCGCGCGCGCGGATATTGCGTGAGACGTCGTGATGCTCGTCAAGCTTACCCATTCTTATGCGGAATCAAGAACAGTCGGGGATGGTGGCAGGACGTGGTACTCTGGAGAACCTAGGCAATCTCTTCCTTGGCGTCTGGCCCGGAGCTGGCTGTACCGCCTCCCGTGGGCTCGTCAGATCCAAGGTGAAGCTGTTCAATCCTCTGCTCTGCCTTGCCAAGAACGGTTCGGCAGTAGCGGACCAGCTTCATGCCCTCCTCGTACCGGGAGATCGACTCCTCCAGCCCGATCTGACCACGCTCGATCTGCTCGGTGATCGACTCGAGGCGGTTGAGGGCCTCTTCGAAGGTTGGCTTTTTCTTGGCCATCAGTCAAACAGCTCCAACTGCTGCATGTCTACCACAGCGCTCTCGATTTCGCCAGTCGCGGTTTCGGTAAGCAGACGGTCGCCGACCGACACCGCCCCGGGATCGGCCAGGATGTGTCGGCCTCGCTTGAGGCGGGTGATGGTGAACCCGCGCTCCAGCGTTGCCCGGTAGCTCATCGCTTCGAGTTTGCCGGAAGCGGTGGCGAGCTGCTGTTGAACGATCTGAAACCGGTGACGCACCAGACGATCAAGGCGTTCGTCCGCTCGGGCGACCGTCGCCTGGCCCTTCTGGTGCTGGATCATGGGTGAACGCTCCAGGAGATGATCGGAGCGTGCGGAGAGTTCCCGGCGAGCGTCCAACGTCCGAGTTGCAGTTGCCCAGCGCAGGGCATCCGCTCCGTCCCCCAGCCGAGACGCCGCCCGGGCGAGAACCGCGCGGGGGTGTAGGCGCTGAATGGCGGATTCGGCGCGGGCGAGAACGCGGGCGTGCCCGTGCAGACGCTCGGAGAAACGCGTGCGGACTCGGTCGGCAGCCTCGTCGAGGGCTTGTTCCTGCCTACGGACCGACTCGAGAGGATCACGCAGCCAGGTTCGCCGGGCGACGGCTTCCAGAGCACTTCCGCCCAGTTCCAGGCGATGGGTCATCAGGCGAGAAAGGGTGCCCCGGCGGACAGCCAGGTCGTCGAGCAGCTCGTCAAGTACGGGGACGGCGAGCTCAGCGGCTGCGGTGGGGGTGGCGGCGCGTACGTCGGCGACCAGGTCGGCTACGGTCACGTCGGATTCGTGACCGACGGCGCTGATAACGGGGATGCGCGAGGCAAACACCGCCCGGGCGACGACTTCCTCATTGAAGGCCCAGAGGTCCTCGATAGAACCCCCTCCTCGACCAACGATGATCACGTCGATCCCGCCGAGGGCGTCGTTCCTGCGATTGAGCATGGCCACGGCAGAGGCGATCTCCGCCGCCGCGCCGTCTCCCTGCACCCGGACCGGACAGACGCACACTGTCGCACACGGGTAGCGGCGCTCGAGGGTCTGGAGGATGTCGCGGACGGCTGCTCCGGAGGGACTGGTCACCACGGCGACGCGACGGGGATACCGTGGGAGCGGGCGCTTGCGCTCGGGAGCGAAAAGCCCTTCAGCGCGAAGTCTCTCGCAGAGCTGACGATAGGCCAGTTCGAGAGCGCCCACGCCGCGCGGTTCGAGCCGGCGGGCGTATAGCTGGTACCGTCCGGCACGCTCGAAGACATCCACCGCCCCGGTCGCGGTTATCTCCAGCCCGTCCTGGGGTTGGAACTTGATGCGGGCAGCGTCGGAGCGCCACATGACGCAGGAAAGCTCACTCTGCTCGTCCTTGAGCGTCCAGTAGAGATGCCCGCTGGCGTGGCGTTTGAAGTTGCTGATCTGCCCGATGACGTGGACGGTGGCGGGCAGACTCGTGACCACCGCCTGCTTGACCAAGGCGGTGAGTTGAGAGACGGTCAGATGGGCCGGAAGACCGGCGGTCGCCGCCCGGGTGGCCCCCCGGGCGCGGCTGGGATCGAAGGGTCGCCTGCCCATCGTTCTAAACTGCTGCTCCACCAGCAAGGTCGGAAACCGGAGTACCAGTACTGCACTCAGCGCTTATACCCAGCCGCGCAACCGGGAGCAAGAAGCGAACAGGATGACGCTTGATCCTTCGGAGCAACCGTGGAGGAAGATCCACCCACAGGCAAGGTGGGTCCGGCAGCAAAGCTACCGGGAAGCGACTGATACCAGATCCAGTTCAATTGTGCCGATTGCCCGATTCCTGATCATGTTGCTCCTCATGTTCGATTGGCCGCGCGGACTGAAGTCCGCGGCTCGTTGGTCGGCGTAGTCATCCTGGACTTGGTATGATGGAACTCGCGGAGGCTCAGGGCACGATCAGTAGGTTCGTCCGGGCTCCCGGGATGGAGGCACCGGTCGAACGTTGAGGGAGTAGCATAATGACAACGAAGCGCACGAACCGGCCAAGGCTTGTATTCCATCCGCTCACCCCGGAACGCTGGGGCGATCTGGTTCGGCTGTTCGGGCCGCGGGGAGCGTGCGGGGGATGCTGGTGCATGTGGTGGCGGATCAAGCGGGCCGACTTCGAGAAACGCAAGGGAGACAAGAACCGTCGGGCGTTCAAGCGGATCGTCGACTCCGGCGAGGTTCCCGGGCTGCTGGCGTACGCGGGCGGGGAACCCGTAGGCTGGTGCGCCGTGAGACCCCGAGAGACCTACTCCGTTCTCCAGCGTTCGCGCATCCTCAAACCGGTGGACGATGCCCCGGTCTGGTCGGTGGTGTGCTTCTTCGTGGCCAAACCGTACCGGCGCCAGGGCGTGACGGTCCGGTTGCTGAAGGCGGCGGTCGCGCATGCCAAGCGCGAGGGTGCCCGGATCGTGGAAGGTTATCCGGTGGAACCGCGCAAGGGCAGCATGCCCGACGCCTTTGCGTGGGTGGGCACGGCGGCTGCGTTTCTGCAAGCCGGATTCACCGAGGTCGCCCGGCGCTCCGCCACCCGCCCGATCATGCGTCGCACGTTGACCCGAGGAACACGTCGCAAAGCGTAGAGGGAATCCGCTTCGCGGAAGGGACGGTTCATCGCGGAGTGACGCTCGGGCAGACCACGACCAACGTCAGGATGGTGCCCGCAGGTCGTCAGCCCAGGATGCGCCGCCCAGAACTCATGCCCAGGCAGTGAACTTGTACGCATTCTGGTTAGTTCTCGCGCTTGCCCCAGCCCGTTTGACAGACGGTCCGCAACCGATGTTGCGGGGCGTGGGTAGTGCGCACACGTTTCAACCTCGTGATCCACTCGGTTCGGTGGGTGGCATGGGTAAGCTCTGCTTACCCGTGCAGCGTGCCGATGACGCACGGGCAAACAAGTTTGCCCATGCCACCCGCCGATCATCTTGGTGCTCGTGTTCGAACGGCCGCGCGGACTGAAGTCCGCGGCTCGTTGATCGGTATGGTCATCCTGGACCTGGTATCAGTCACGCCGTGGCGGCCCGGTTCTGCGCAAAAAAATCCCGCAGTAGGATGTTGTTCGGGCCGGAGAGGAAATGGCCTACTACGGGACAAGAAGCAAAACGGACGAATCCGTTTTCCTGCTAAGTTAATTATCAATATCGCCAATCGGTTGTCAAGCGGGCAGGGCGCCACATGTAACCTTCTTCTGACAAGAAGGTTATGGAGTGACAGGTCCGGACACGGCGTCTCACTCAGGTGGAATTGCAGCCCTCAAGAGGTCCGGTAGGCGCTCGGGGCCGCGCAGTGGCTCACCCGTTGAGCATCCCCTCAACGCGCTCGTATTTCTCGCGAAAGCGCGCGGACCAGTCCTTCAAGAGCGCTGCGGTTGCCTCCGTATCGCCCTGGGCGCTGGCGCCCAACTCGAAGGCCTCCTCCGCTCCGACGATCGGCTTGGTCAACTCGGCCAGTGCGGCTGGGCTCATCCCGCTGCGGATGATCTTCTCCCAACAACGCTGCAACAGGATGTGGTTGTCGCCGCACGCCGCGTTCAGCATGGGACCCAGCACCTGGGACTGCTTCCGCTCCAGGACTTGATCCAGCGGGAAGATGGTAGTCAACTCGAAGGGGTTGTCCGGAACGCCGAGCCGGTCTGCGTGCTCAGTGTAGAAGGTCGGGTTAATCGGATAGCGGAACAGAGTGTTGTCGTGTCCGCCGCGGTGTTCCGCCCGAACTCCCCAGAGCTCCTGCCCGGCGTCGCTCACGCAGAACCTGGCGAAGTGCTCGCCGATCTTCGGATGCAGTGCGTAGGTGAGTACGGATACGGGATCCGGGGTGATGGCCCCGGCATCGCTGGGGACGACGAAGTTCAAGACCCCCGCCCCGCGTTGCTCGATCCGGCGCAGGGCGGTGAAGTTGACGCAGAACCCCGCGAGGCAACTCCCCGTCGAAACACTGCTGACCACCTGGGAACTGCTGTCCGCCATGGCCCGGCAGTTCGCGGCGATGCGCATGATGATGCCCCACCCTTCCTCCCAACCGTACTTCTGGAGAATCATGCTCAGGCACTGGCGATTACTGCCGCTGCGCTGCGGATCGGCGATGCTCAGCCAACCGAAATACCGGGGATCAGCCAGATCCTCCCAGGTTTGCGGCTCTTCGATCCCGCGCTCCAGACAGGCCTGGCGCCCGATGAGGATGCCAAAAGCCGAGAGGGCCGACGAGTGCCACCGATTCTCCGCGTCGCGCGTGGCGATCCCCTGAATGGCTGCGGGCAACTCAGCCTCCAACTCCCCGAGGTCCACCGGTTGAGAGAGCCCCAGGTCGGCCAGCAACTGATGCTCCATCGACCCACCGCCGAACATGACGTCAGGGATCGGTCGACCGGCGGGCACAAAGTCGGGACGACCGGCTTCTTGAACATACTGCACGCACAAGGGGGTGCCCGCGGCGACCCAGCGGACCTGCACGTAGCTACCGTACCCTTCGTGATGCCACTCGGAGAACGCATCCGCAAAAGCGGTGCGGATCATCTCGCTGTGCGGCGTCACCAGAACCAACTGCTCCACTTTGGGAGCGTCGGGGATCTTCACTGCGGGAGCCCGTTCGCAGCCGGTGAGGCAGCAGAACGTGGACACGAGCAACACCAACATGCTCAAGCGTCCTCGGGCAGGGAGCGAATGGAGCAGCGATGACATCTTTGGTATCCTCCACGGCGCGGATCGGATTCCTCGGGCGACGCACGCGCCCAAGCGTCGGCAAACCCAGTGACACACCTCAACGCGGGACGCCACAGGGGGAGACAACCATTTTGGCCAGTATACGTTCGGAGGTCAGTTATGCCAAGCAAACGGCCGGGGCTACTTCCGACGGCTGCGTAGTTTCTGGGCATCATCGGCCTTCTTGGCCAAACGCTCCAGGAATGACGGGGACCGCGGGGTCTTTGCGACGACGGGTTTTGCGGAGCTTTCAACTGGTACGGTGGTCGCCAAGCGGTCCTTCTCCTCTTCGACGTGTTTGCGGATACGCCACTGTTCGAGGGCTCCGAGGATGCTGCTGGTCATGATGTACAAGTTCAGGCCGCTGGGCATGTTGTAGAAGATCAGCACCATGAACACGGACATGAGCGGCATCATGGCCTGCATCTGCTTCTGCATCTGAGCAGCCTGCCCGGTCTGTTCGGTGGAGGGCGGTTTGGGCTTGGGCATGAGCTTCTGCTGGGCGTACATAGTCACGCCCACGAGGAGGGGCAGCAGGTTCAGGGCGGTGATATCCCCCACCAGCGGAAAACTGAATCCGCTGCCAAACTCCCAAAGCTGATCCGGAGCTGAGAGATCCCGGATCCACCAGACGAAGCCCTCATGCCGCATGGCGACGTTGTTGTTCAAACTGCTCCAGAGCGCGACCCAGATGGGCATCTGCAACAGCATCGGCAGACACGACAGCATCTGCCCGGCGGGATTCACGCCTTCCTCCTTGTAGATCCGCATGGTCTCCTGCTGCAGGCGCTGCTTGTCGTTGGCGTAGCGTTTCTTGACGTCTTCGAGCTTGGGCTGCAACTGCCCCATGGCCTGCTGCATCTTGACCATGTTCACCTGGGTTCGCTTGGTCACCGGGTGCAGCAGCACGCGCACGAGTAGCACCAGCAGAAAGATGGCGACCCCGTAGTTGCGCACCACCGCATGGAAACTGTTGAGCAGCGTGACCATCAGCTCCGCCAGCCAACTGAACGTACACGAGGCCAAGCGGTCCAGATTGAGCATGTAGTAATTTCGCCGGCCATAGTCGGCGTTGCGCTCATCGAGAAAACCGAGCTTGGACTTGGGGCCGATGTAGTGGTGCGCATGAACCGTAGTGGAACCGCCCGCGACCACGGTCAGGTTGCCGAGGACCAGACGGGTGACCACGTTCTCCGGAGTTTCGGTCCGGCCATCCAGATCGACCGCAGTCGCCTGGAGAACATGCTTGGCGTCCTCGGCTCCGTGCTCATCCACCGGGGTGGTGACGAACGCGAAGTACTTATTCTCCGCCGCCAGCCACCAGAACCGGCCAGGTTCCTGAGGATCGAAGAGCTTGATCAGTCCGCCCGTCGTGCCTCCAACCTCGGCAGCGGTGGTCGCTTTGCGCGCCTGAACCTGCCCCTCGAGGAAGAGGCCCACGTTGAGCGATCGATCGTCGAGCCGGCGGTCCTCCTGCTGAATGCCGACCGGACCACGCATGGTCAGGCGCACCTCGTGTCCCTCGTCGGTGAGGTTCTCGATGGTTAATTCGCTGTGCAGATCGTAGCGCCGATCCGAAAGCGGGGTGGGCTCGAGTGTGTATCGCCGAGTCAAACGCAGGGTCGGCTGATCCTCCCGGAGCAGTTCGCACTCGAAGATGGCTGACTGTGCCGCGGACTCCTCCACCTCTCGGGCGTTCCAAAGCAGCTCGTCCAAGGCCACCGCCTCGTCGTCCACCAGAATCGACTCGTAGGCCAGTGAACGCAGGGTCTTCCCCGCAAGCTCCACCGGACCGACCAGGCGATAGTGCTCCTCTCCATCCACCTCCGCGAGATGATCTGCAAGAAGCACCGAATCGATAGCGGCCCCGGCGTTGGTCAGGTGAATCTCCGCCCGGAAGGGGCCCTGCTCCCCCTCTGCGGTTGACCCCAGGACCAGGGTGGTCTGCTCGGAGGCACCCCGAACGGTGAATACCCCCGCAGCTTCTTCCGCGGTCGCGCGCCCCGGCTCGCGGTCAGCGGCGCGGGGCGCATGGGTGGCCAGCGCGGGCGGTGAGCCATCGGATCCAGCCGGCTGCGACGTCGCCTGCCCCGGGGTGTCCGGCGCCTCGGTGGGCGGGTAGAGCCTGAATACGATGATCTGAAAGATCAGGTAGGCGGATACCGCCCAGAGAATGGCCTGGAAGAGAACCTTTCTATCCATGCTGTCGCGTCACGCTCGCTTGGTTGTCAGGGAATCGGAAGAGTAGCTTCGGTCGCGGCGCCCGGCCCTTAGCGCCCCTCGAGCAGGCGGGTTCCGAGGAAGTCGTCCAACTCATCCACCGCCAGCACCTTCTTGACCGCTTTGTCGATATCGTACTCGAGGCGGACGAACTCGACCGTGGCACGATACCCGTTTTCGTCGGCAGGACCCGGTGCGGAAGGGCCGCCACCATCCAAGGGAGACTCCTCCCCCTCGTACACGACTACATAGCCCGCGCGGGTATCGTGATCGCGTGGCTGGCCAACGCTGCCGACATTGATGATGGCCTTCTCGTCCTCGGTGACCACGTAGAAATTGGCGTCGGGTAGCTCTCCGGGGGGTTCGAAGAACGGATCGTCCAGGAATACGCCGGGGACATGGGTATGGCCTACGAAGCAGGCGCGATGATGCTCCAGCAGCTTATCGAAGTTGGCCAGGATCTTGTTCGGGTTCGTATACACATCCTCGGCGAATAGATACTCGTTGACCGGTCGCCGGGGAGAAGCGTGCACCATCATGGCCTCGTGGGCTACATTCTGAACCTGGAGACGGCCCAGGTAGTCCCAACGCCGATCGCGCTTGGTCTTGTTCGACTCCTCCTCGAAGACCCGGCGGGTCCAGTAGCACGCCCGCTCAGCACCCACGTTGAAGTTGAAAGGCTCGTAGAAGGTCGCGTGGTCGTGGTTTCCGCACACCGAGGATACGCAGCGATCGATCACGAGATCCAGGCACTCACCGGGGCTGGCGCCATAGCCGACGATGTCGCCCAGGCAGTAGATCTCCTTGACGCCACGACGATCGATGTCCGCCAGAACGGCGTCGAGCGCCTCCAGATTACTGTGAATGTCCGAGATTACAGCAAACACGCAGTCGCCAGCCTATCCGTTACACCACCCTGGCTCCCCGGTGCGAATATCCGCCCGTCGAGCCTAGTCCGACACACACCAGCATGTTATGCGGGGCCTCTGAGGTCGTCAACGGGCCGCAGCTCTGACCAGACGCGCCCCATCCGCTTGTCTGGGCCTTCTGATCCGCGGACCCAGGCCAGGATCGCCCTGTATCAGGAGATCACCTGAGCGCGTCCTCCGGCTACGCCTTCACAACGAGGACGCAGCCAGACCATCGCCCTCTCGGGCAACCTGCAGAGTATTCGTCTTCCTGCCGAAGGAACGCGCGAATCGGGCATGTTCAGGGAAGTCCTTACACAAATACACGGAGGCAAGTCGTCCTGCGTCAATCCCTCAGTTCATCCGATCCGTGGCGAGATCGGCGTCCGGCGATTATGCTGGCCAACTGCCATGGATGCGGTAGAAGCTGAACCCAAGATCGGCCTGAGTGTGGAGACCTCCGGGCGTGTCGGGAGTGTGGCTCTGGGACGCGGAGACACGCTGCTGGATACCGGAGTCTTCACCGCCGACCGGCAACATGCCGTGGAGCTGCTGCCCACGGTCCGGTCGGTTTGCCGTCGCCACGGCGTCCAGCCGGATCAGGTCGGCGAACTCTTCGTCTCGGGGGGACCGGGCAGTTTCACCGGACTGCGCATCGGGATCAGCTTCGCGAAGATGGTCGCCTGCGCCGGTTGCGCCAGGGTGGCCCGCATCCCCACACTCGACGCTATCGCTCAGAACGCCCTGGCACTCGAACCGCCACCCGATACAGTCGGGGTAATCCTGGACGCGAAACGCGGACGGGTGTACGCCGCAGCCTTCAAGCTGGTGGACGATGCTGAGGCGCACTACCGCGGGGTAAGCGAACCGGCGGAACTGGACCCGGTCGCCTTCCTGGAGAGTCTTCCCCCCACCGCCGCCGTACTTGGGGAGGGCGTGCAGTATCACCGGGACGCCGTCGAGCGCAGCGGGTTGCACATATGTCCGGAGAACTGCAACCGGAGTAGCGCGGAAGTGGTCTATCGGCTTGGACGCCGAAGGGCGGCTGCGAACCGGTGGGACGACGTAGCCACCTTGACACCGATCTACATCCGGCGCCCGGAGGCTGAGGAAGTCTACGAACGGCGGTTCGGGCCGAAGAACACCTGAAGTAGCGACTCGTCTCTGGAATCACGGACCGAGCAGAGCGTTCTCGAATGCGGCGAAGTCGTCCAGATCGACGTCCCGATCCGTGTCGAAAAGCATCATCTCGCAACCTGCTACCGCCGGGCCATTGTCCGCCCCGGTGAAGCAGCTCTGGAATGCGGCGAAGTCGTGCAGATCGACGTTACTGTCGCAGTCGGCGTCGCCGAATGCGCAGATGATGGTGAACTTTATCACTGCGTCTCCACCTTCAACGCCGTCACCGGAAGGAAGTGAATCCAGAGCGAGCGCGTCGATGACGTCGCCATCGAGCAGGTTGCCGCTATCG
>JAAEQG010000159.1 GCA_024231775.1 bacterium | reverse complement strand
ATTGGTCTCCTACCCCCTTCGTGGTCCCCCCGCAAGACGCGAAGCGTCGCGCATAGGACCGGCCACGAAATCGCTGGGAGCGTCCATGGGTGGGCTGGAAGCCGGCGCTCCCAGCGCTTTCCGAGGGCGCGGGCGACCGGTTGCGCCCATCTGCCGGACGGTGCGACCGTGAGTCGTAGGTCGGTGCTCGGTGGTCTTCACCACGAGTATCAGCTCGATCTGGTTGCCTGAGTCGCCTGTCGCCGGTCCCGAATGGTCCGCGGTTTCCGCAGCCCTGGCTGAGTTCTTTTCCCTTCAATCCAACCCGGTAGAATTGACAGCGTGGATCCTTGAAAACCGACTGGCTCGCGGGCCTGTTCGGTCTACGCAAGCCCGATTCCTTGGGTCTGAGCGAGCGCGGCGGCCTCCACATGTCCCCGGACGTCATTTCTGCGGAGCACAGCCCTCCGGAGCCCAGCGGGCGGCTCATATTAGCCCAGGGCGTGAGCCCTGGGTGGCGGCGAAGCCGCCCTCCGGATCAGGCTGCGCCAACCCAGGGCTGACGCGTCCGATCGGGGGGTTTT
>JAAEQG010000158.1 GCA_024231775.1 bacterium | reverse complement strand
GGCGAAGAGTGAGCAGGTGGTCACCTGCTGGTAGACGGCAAGCTTGGCGACGGCGTAGATGTCCGCCAACTCGCGGACGGCGGATTGGTCAAACCCGAAACCGCACTCCGGGCAGCGGTGCTCCGGGATACCGTAGAGGTTGTATCCGCACTCGGGGCAGAACACTGCGTCGCTCGGGGGCATCACGGCATTGTACACGAAGATGGCGTTGCAGGTGCGGACGGATCGACATGCGGGTACGATCCTCTTGCTCGATGCGGGTAGATCCTCCAGGAAAGACGGAAGGCGTCGCCGGTGGCCCGCCACCATCCGGCGTGCCCCGCTCCTGCCGCAGCGACCGTCGGAGATGACCAATCATGACACTTTGCACACACCGCAGATGTCTAGTTCTGCTTGGCGTGGCGATGGGGAGCGTCGTGGGTTGCCAGCGCGATGACCAACCGGCTGACGTTCGAGTGGTCACCGTGTGGGCGCATCAGGGGCGTGAGCTGGAAAACGCCGCTATGCGTGGCATCGTGGCGGCGTTCAACGATGCCCACCACGCCGAGGACCTGCGCGCAGAGATTCACTTCTTCCCCGACCGTCAATACGCGGACAAGGTTTCGATCGCCTCCGCGACGGGGCGTCTGCCGGATCTGCTGGACATCGACGGACCGTATGTCGGGCCATGGGCTGCGGAAGGACTGCTTCAACCGATCGACGATCTGATCACCGAACCGCTGCGAGAGGATTTTCTGCCTTCGGTTCTTGCGCAAGGAACTTTTGGCGGAAGGCTATACTCCCTGGGGGCGTTCGAGTCGGCGCTGGTCGTCTATTACAACCGTGACATCATCGAGCGGGCTGGTCTTTCTCCGCCGGAACGCCATGCGGAGGCGTGGACCTGGGAGGAGTTCACGGCTGCACTGCGCCGAGCTTCCACGCACGCGAAGATCCCACTTTCTCTGCACATGGACGATCCCGGCGATGAGTGGATCACCTATGCGTTCTCGCCGCTGATCTGGTCGAGCG